>JAGQPC010000238.1 GCA_020426925.1 Planctomycetales bacterium
TCGAACGAGGAATCATCGGTATACAGTGCGCTCAGTAGTGATCTGGCCCGAGCTTTCGCACGCAACTCAGGCGTCCACGATCTCGCGTCCCAGACGGCGACACTCGTTCTTGGACTGCTTTTGAAATGAGTTGCCAATAGCATACCGCTGCGACTGAACGAGACATCCGAGTGTCCCTCAAGCTCCAGCAGTTCTCGTCCTGTAAGTGTGTCCCACAACTTTACAGAGCTGTAGCTGGCCGTCGCCAACTCTCTTCCGTTTGAATTGAACGAAACATTATCTACGCCCCACTCATGGCCTTTGAGTGTGAGCAATAGTTCTCCACTCGCGACATCCCATAGCTTGGCCGTCTTGTCAGCGCTCGCCGTAGCAAGGTGGTCGCCAGCCGGGCTAAATGAAAGGCCAGTAACGATGTCGCGATGCCCCTTTAGGTGAAGCCGCAGTTTTTTTGTTTCCAAATCCCACATTTGGACGGTCCCGTCGACAGAAGCGGAAGCGACATAGGCGTTGTCTGGACTAAACTGCACGCGCGTGAGCAGTTTGGCGTCGCCGCGAAAAGTGTCGACAATCTTCGTGTTGTCAATATGCCAAACGTTGACAACATTTTCAACACAAACAGCAATAAGGTTTCCGGTTGAGTTAAACGCCAGGCATCTAGCGCGGCCTGGTTGCGCGTTGCCTAGTTTTTTTACTATCGTTCCTGTTGCCGCGTCCCAGATATTAATGAAACTCTTAGTGCCGGTTTCCGAAACTTCGTTCACTAGTGCTGCGAGAAGGCGACCGTTAGGGTGGAACTGGACATCGGAGGCTCGCCGGCATTCGAGAAACGTAATCGGTAGCCCTGACGCTACATTCCAAATTGTGATTCCCTTTCGGTCGACCGATGCCAGCTTCGTTTCATCAGTGCTGAATGCTGGCGTCTTACAATCGGCGAGGATCAGAGGTTCGGCCGTGCCGATGTCCCAAAGCCGTAGCGAATGGTCGAACCCGCCCGATGCAAGTCGACTGCCATCGGGACTGATGGCGATGCTGGTCAGACTACCAGTATGTCCTACGAGAGTCTGTTGAATCTCCCCTGTTTGCGCGTCCCACCGTTGTATCTTTCTGTCGTTTCCTGCGGTGAAAAGCGTCGAGTCGCGCGGGCCAAAAGCGATACCCATAATAGGTGAGCCAATATTGATGGTAAGTTTTAGCTCGCCGGATTGCGTCGCCCATAACAGCAAAGTTCCGTTGTTGTCTCCTGACGCGAGAAGTCGACCGTCGCTACTGAATGCGACGCGGGTAATGAAATCAGTGTGCCCAGTCAAGGAAATGACCGATCCCGTCTGCCTTGTATCCCAGATCTTCACGGTGCGATCCAGGCCGCCAGATGCTAATAGGTAGCCATTTGGTCCGAAGGTCAAGTTCGAGATAGGACCGTCGTGAACTGCCTGGCTACGAATCCGAAATCCCGTTGCCGCGCCCCAAATTGTGGCAATACCATCATTAATGCTTCTGCGATCGTTTTCACCGAAATTGGCATTGGGCGACCGGCCGATCGTAGCGAATCGCGTTCTGTTGGGGGAGATTGCGTGTAGGCGAATCTGCTCCGTCACCGGGACTGGATTCTGACCGCCACGCTGTACAAGTATGGCCCAGATGCTGGGGAACTGGATCTTCGCCGAGTTGTCCGGTGTCCCAATGGCATCGTCGCGGCGCACAAACGTAGCACCAATCAGTTCGCCACCGAAACCACTGGCCGTGTCCAATCGCCGGCCTGTCGCCGCTTCCCAAATCGAAACTTGCGGTCGATTAGCGCTAATTGTTGCGAATTGTGAGCCATCTGGGTTGAAGTTTATTGGAGACGTGCCGGTCGTCGGCACATTCCATGTGCTGACTTCGTTCAGCTTCAGGGCGTCCCACAACTTTACGCTATTATCACTCGACGTCGCTAGTCGATCTCCAGACGGGCTAAATGCCACGCACTGAATTGCTGCCTTGTGTCCAGGCAACGCGATCGAACTGTCGACAAGCCGATTCAAGTAACCCCAAGCAAAACCTCTCAAATCACCGCGATTTCGATATTGATCGATGATGTCTTTGACTAGCTGCGCCCGCCCTTCGTTATAGTACTGCCGAGCAAGAAGCATGTCCGATCCATAGCCGCGACGCTCGGCTTCGTAGCGGAGGTTTGCTTGCGACGCGGCGTTTGCCGTTTCGCGTGCAGCAATCAACCAGCCGCTGACACCTGTCGTTACCAGCAACATTAGGACTCCCAACCCGAGGCATGCTATGGCTGGATTCCGGCGGCACCAACGATACGCGCGAGCGTGATATCCTATGGGCCTAGCTTGAATAGGCTCCCCACGAAGCACATGCACCAGTTCATCTGCCACGTCGCTGGCGCTCGAATAACGACGGGCGATAGATTTCTCCAGACACTTCAGACAAATCGTCTCGAGGTCCTTCGGCACGTTCGCGTTCAAGAGCCGAGGCGCGATAGGTTCTTGTTGTCTAACTTGTACGAGTGTGTCGATCGGATTGGCAGACTGAAATGGCGGTTTTCCTGTTAATAAATGGTACAAAATGGCCCCGAGCGAATACACGTCTGTTGGCGGCCCAACATCCTTTGCATTCCCACTAGCTTGTTCAGGCGACATATAACTTGGCGTACCCATCACGGCGCCCGTCTTCGTCAGATCACTATCAGATTCGACCTGCTTGGCTAGTCCGAAGTCCGTTACCTTGGGATCATCATGCACGTTAAGTAGCACGTTGGCCGGTTTCAAATCACGATGAACGATTCCCGACTCGTGAGCAAACGCAATGGCCTCCGCGATTTTGCTCGTAGTCGCGGCAGCTTCTAGTGGAGACAAAGGCCCTTGTTTGATACGGTCAGCGAGGCTCTGACCTTCAACGAATCCCATGGAGAAGAAGTGCTGGCCGTTGTATTCGCCAATTTCATAGATCGGGACGATTGCCGGGTGATTCAGATTCGCCGCAGCTTCCGCTTCCATTCGGAATCGCTGGACTTCCTCGGCGCCAGCCATATGCCCGGACAAGATCATTTTTAGTGCGACGATACGGTTCAGTTTGATCTGCCTTGCTTTGAACACGACGCCCATCCCCCCGCGCGCAACTTCTTCCAACAGCTCGTATTCGCCAAAGTATCGCAACCTATCGCCAACGGTCGCTGCGGCTTGACCTTTTACCGGCAACGTGACAGCTTCACCGTCCGCGAAAATCGAACGAACGGTGTCAACGTCATCAGGAAAGCGGGCTACGTATTCTTCGGCAGTGGGGCGGGGCCCAGCCGCGACCCTTAGCTGGAGCTCAATTTGCAGCAGTTCGCGAATCAATTCGGCGCGACCTTGGCCCTGTAGCTCCGTCAGGTAGTCTTCGATTCGTGGATTTTCGCCATTGCGCCAAGCTGCCTCGAAGCGATCGGAAAGACGATCGATCATCGCGTCCAAAGACAGCATGGGATCGGCATCAAAATCGCTATCTTTCATAACGTGCGGTCGCTAGATGGATTCTATATCACTCAGGCTATTATCGACTATGAACTTGCCCGATTCTAGCTGACAGCGCAACGCGGCTGCAGAGGCGAAAGAAACGTGGACGTATGCGATTGCAAAACCGAACCGGCAAGGGTTGAGCAAGGTGGATGAGACGCCAATAACTCAGCCACTCAAGTCGACGTCACGTGACCACTTGCTTCGAATGCGTTCAAGCTTGCGTTCGATGGTCCGAGTCGTGCAGTCAAGCTTTTCGGCGATCTCGTCGTTGGTGTAACCTTCAAGCTTTAGCTGTGCGATGGTGCGTAGCTTTTCGTCGTCCAGTTTTGCAAGCAGTTCGGCGCACGCCTCGGAAACGCTTGCGGCGAGTTCTGGTGTAGGTTCTGATCCGAGCACTTGTTCGAGGCCTACCTGATCGTCGTCGGGTCGAAAAAACACAGACTCACCACGCACCTTACCGCCGCCACGTTTTTCCGCCATGTTCCGTCGCTGATGGTGTATGGTTTTCCTCGCCGTGATCGTTACCAGAAGCTTCCAGAGATCGTGGCGGTCATTCAGTTTGGGAAAACGTTCACCAGCGGCACCTCGATACAGGCTGTTCATCGCGCTGATCGCAACGTCCTCTTCATCAACCACTCGACGAGGCATATTGGACATGCGTTGGCGAGCAAATCGAATCAGCTTTTCGAAGTACTGCTGCCAGATAACTTCTACGGCGCGGGAATCCCCGCTCCGCAGTCGGTTTAGCCAAATAGTGATTTCTTCGTCGACCATAGGTTCCGAGTACGACCAGTCATCATAATGCTGAAACCCGCAGTATAGTTCGTTGCGGGCTTCTGCATCTAGATCGAGCAATGCCCCCATTCGGTCAAGCCATGGGAAACGTAGCACTATTGTGTCCTTTGCGGTCTTCAGGCCGAGACAAGCTGCCTGTTGTCGGTGAACAGTTTCTGGTCCGAAGCTGGACTGGGAGTCAGATCCACTCGAGGAACTAGGCGAAAGTGACAGTTGGAACGCGCACAGAGCACTCCTTGAAAGACGAATTTGTCGTCTTCCGGTGAACCTGAAGTGCGCTCACATTCATACCCTGCTGCAACCAACTTCAGGAATCCAGTCGCAATCGAATAGACCAGACCGCTTCCAATGCAGTGTGTCTTGCCGCCACCAAACGGAATGAATTCATGATTGGAAATCTTTTCGTCCAGGAAGCGCGTCGGATCGAATTTCTCTGCGCTCGGAAAGTTCGCCTCGCGATAATGTGTCAACAACCCCGTTGCCATGACTTGATCGCCTCTGCTTAAGTTCATGCCAGCGATCTTGCAATCACGTTCTGCAATTCGCACGATGAAGGGCACAACCGGATTCAGTCGCAGCGATTCTGAGACGACGGCTCTGAGCAACTGCCGGCCAGATGCAGCGTCTGAGCTATTGCGGACGCGTTCTTGCCATTGCGGATTGTCCGACAGGTAATGCAGCATGTTTGCCAACACAGCAGCCGTTGAACGAGCGGCAAACAGGAACGCCAACGCAGCGTTTCCTTTAACGTCTTCTAGACTCAAGTCAAACCGTTCCCGCGTCGCCAATAGGTGCCCGCAAAACGTCGTTCTAGAAGCGGACTTGTTTCGGCAGATCGATTCAATTATTTCCAAAAGCCGAGCTTGCTTACTCTTGTACCGCTGAACCGAACGTCTCCACGGTGGCAGGCGACGTAACAGCGGGCTCGATATGGCCAAACCGCTCAGCTCACGGAATTGCCGCAGAGCCTCGAATCCTAATTGAATCGTTGCCTC
>JAGQPC010000239.1 GCA_020426925.1 Planctomycetales bacterium
AGATTTCGATAGGAATGCCGGCCAGTGGAATGGACAGATCGGTAAATTCAAGGCGGAAATTGCCAAGCTGCACATTGCCTTCGACAAAGAAAGTGGTTGGATAGGCGTAGCCCTGGCCGTTAACATCGTAAGCGGCAACCACGACCACATAGGCGTTGTTACCAAGCAGGGACGGATCGAAGACGGCCAGTTCACCGTCAATGATTTCCTGTGTTCCTTCCTTCAGTATGATCCAGTCAGGATCGTCGAGCTGAATCTGCGTGATTGATGCACGGTCGGCTCGACTGTAATAAACGCGGTAATACCAGAGGTTATCTTCCGGATCATCAACGGTTCCGATGATCGGAACGGCAGTGGTAATCGACGCGCCTAATTCGGGGCTGCTAATGACGACGATGGGCCTGCCATTGTCGCTTGGATCAAATCCTGGATGGTCGGGAAGCGTTGGATCGGTTGGAACCGGCTTGTTGCGATCGGCGGGATCGACGATGCGGACGGTCTCCTGCGATGTCCCAACTAACCCGGCTGCGTCGGTTGCATTGGCATTTAACAGCATTGAGCCAAGTTCATCGGCAAATATGGTGGCCAGACCGAAGCTGTTTAACAGCACCGGTTCGTTGTCCACGAATAGGTTAACGTCGGTGAGGCCAACATTGTCAGTAGCTCGCACCCGCACGCTGAATTCCGTGCCGACGTCAATATTCGGCTGCCCTTCGCTGCGGTGAATGACATCCAGAACCTCGACGGATACGGTTGGGGGCTCGGTGTCAGCCAGCACATTGATCGTCCATTGTTGTGTCGCAGCCCCCTGCCTGCTGTCGGAAACGGTGAGCTCTACCTGCTGTGATTGAACAATGTTGGCTTCGGTGCTCCAGGTGAGAATTCCATTCGAGTCGATGGTCATGTCATCCGGCGCAGAATTTAGCTGGTAAGTCAGCGGGTCAGCATCGACGTCGTTTGCTACTACAGCGTAGCGATAGGTGGTTCCTGCAGTGACGGTAAGTGGCGGCAGTGAGGCAATGGTTGGCGGATGGTTTTCCCGGACTGACAGCAGATAGGTCTGCCATGACGTAGCCCCGCGATCATCTGCGGCGGAGATGGTGACTACGTAGTCACCTATATCGCCAAGTGAAGGTGTCCAGCTGAGCGTTGCCTGTTCCAGCGATAGACCTTCTGGTGCGGCCTCAAGTGCGAGGGTGATCGGGTCACCGTCGGGATCGTTTGCCGTCACAAAGTACTGATACAATTGGACGGTATCGGCAGAGAAGTTTGGGGTTGAGGTTATTGTGGGCGGTTGGTTACCGCGGATCCCTTTGGAGGGATCATCCGGATCAAGTAATGCGTTTTTATCTTCGACTACGATTTCAAAAGATTGCGAGGCATTGCTGTGCCCGTCAGCTACGTCAACGACAACCACGTGCGAGCCGATTTGCCCGGCTTGCGGCTGCCAGCGAATGACTCCATCGAACGTATCAATTGTCATCCCAGCCGGAGCTTGCAAAAGCTGCCAGGTGAGGAGATCGTTTTCCGGGTCATCGGCGCGGGGAGCGTAAACATACGCAGTATCGGTGAAGGCCAAGGTGGGCGGCAAAGAGACAATGGCCGGAGCACTATTTGCACATCCGACGTGGATGTCGAACTCTTGCGTTGCTATGCCCAAGAATGGATCGGTAGCCGTTAGAACAATGTGGTGAGTTCCGAATTCCTGGTCAGTAGGTGTCCAGCGGATCGAACCGCGATGAGGATCGATAGACATGCCGCGAGGCGAGGATGCGAGTTGCCAGATGGTTGCGTCGCCTTCCGGATCGATTGCATTGGCATCGTAAGTAAAGGTATCTCCTGCAATCGCTACGGCTCGCGGAGTTGAGGTGATGGATGGTGAACGATTAGTGGCGATGGAGGTTACCGGGACGTTGAGGTCCAATGAGGCATCAGCTCCCCGTGTATCGCGAGCGGTAATGGTTACTTGCACATGATCGGGCGATGCTTCAGACGGCGTCCAGGTGATCAGCCCGTCTGCAGAGATCTCCATGCCAGGCGTTTGATTGGCCAGCGAAAATGCAATGACTTCTCCGTCTGCGTCTGTTGCGTCAACCAGATAGTTCCACGGAGCACCGATGCGGGCGGTGGCTGGCGTTGTGGCGGTGATAACGGGCGCAGTATTTTGTGTGGCCGGATCGAGAACGCGGATTTCCCACTGCTGGCGAGCCTCCTCGCCGTCCGCATCCGTGGCAATGAGCGTGACGCTTTCTATCGTGCCGACTGCCGATTGTGGAACAACCCACTCGATAGTTTGCAGCCGTTCAACGAGGTCTCCTGCTGCGTTTAGCAGATTGGCACTTGTCAGTGTCATACCGTCCGGAGCTTCTTCCAGCCTGATATCTACGGCACTGGTTTCCGCATCCTGCGTCAGGATGCGGGAGGTATAGGATTGTCCGGCAATGGCTGATTCGATGGGCGTAGACGTGAATACAGGCGGCGTGTTGGGTTCGTCGACATGAATAGAAAACGAGTCAAACGCAGTGCCGCCGCGTTCGTCGGATAGGTGAATGATCAGTTCGTGGTCTCCCAGCTGCGACTCGTTGGGCAGCCACAGGATCGTTCCGAGTTTAGGATGGATAGTCATCCCATCCGGGGCCAGCGGTAACGTAAAGGTGACGGAGTCGTTGTTGGGGTCGGAGGCTGCTACGTCGAAGCGAAACAACTGGTTTACGACTACCGAATCAGGCAGAGCAGCAGACATTGTTGGTGGTAGATTTGCCGGATCCAATCGCCTGTTACCGAAGTCGACGTCGTCAATGGCGGTATCCGCAACGGTCACCAAATGGACGCCACTTTCGGGGACGGTGTGTATCCAGTTAGATCGTTGTTCTTCGCGGACGATATAGTCGCCGGCTGGCAAGCCTGTAAAGACATAGCCGCCATTTCCGTCGGTGAAAGTGAAGCGTTCGCCGTTGTTGCGCTGCCCATCATTGTTGTCGTCGATATAGATTTGCCAGCCTGGCAGGCCGAGTTCTGTAACATCACCTCCTGGTTCCTCCAACGGTGAAACTCTGAAAGCTCCCTCATTGTCGTCCGTCGGAAAATCAAAAATGCGGTAAAAAAGTCGCGTCCCAGCGGGAAGACCTTCAAATCCCGGTATGTCAAAGATTTCAGAGGCAGGCCTGTCGAGGATGAGGCTTTCCGGCGGCGTTCGACTTCCGAGGCCGTTTTCTTCCACGGGTTCAAGCAATGGGAAGAATCCCATGTCATTGTTGCCGATAGCCAGTCGCAACCAGCCCATGTCTATGAATTCGTGATCCGTTTGTCCAACGGTTAGCCGCGTTCCAAGCCGCCGTACAACAATGCCCGCCGCGTTCCAGTCGGCGCTATAGTTGGCGCCATTGTTGTTGTTGAATTCCACCGTTCCGGAAATCACAGCACGGACCCGGTCATTCGGCTTTAGGTCCGTCTCCAGCGTGAACGGGAATCGAGGTTCTGCGGTTCCAGCATCAACCACAGCGGGCGGTAAATCCAGCGTTGCGGTATCCTGCTTACCATTGTCATTGGTGTCTTCAAACTTCGTTCCGCGAATGATGCCTGAGCCTGAAGCATCGATATCGAGCACGAACGATTGCTCGTCCCAACCGCCGTGTCCATCGTCAACTGTAATCGTTACTGCTTGCTCGCCTACAGTTCCAGCCGGAACGTTCCAAAGCAAAAGCCCGGTGCGAGGATCAACAAACATACCGGCGGGTGCAGTCTGTGCGTCCAAAGAAAAGGTAAGCTGATCGTTGTCCGGATCAATCGCGTCAACGTCGTAAGAGAATCCCGTCCGCTCCGTAGGAGACGCGATAATCCGTTGCGGCGGCAAGCTTACGATGACGGGAGGATGATTGGCCGGGTCAGCATGGACGCACAAAGTAAAACGCTGGGCAACACGTCCGCCGCGTCCGTCGGACACCTCAATTTCCACGTCATGATTGCCCGTTTGCGTTGCCTCCGGGTTCCATTGAATAAGGCCAGTGCTGCGATCAATTGCCATTCCCGGCGGGGCTACACCTAAGGCGTATGTGAGCGTATCGTGATCCGGGTCATTGGCAACGACCTGGTATTCGTAGGCTGAAGCGTCGATTGAGACATCGTCGATAGAAACAGTAGTTTCCGGTCGGCTGGTAATCACAGGCGGGCGATTGGGTAGCGTGTCGGTGACAGAGACGACAAAGGTCTGCAGGGCGACTGCTCCGAACGGATCACTGGCTTCGACGGTGAATCGATGAGTTCCGATGTCATCTTTCGTAGGTTGCCAGACGAGAATGCCGCCTTCATCCAGGACGGCGTTGTTTGCGAATTCTTTTAGCCGGTACGTTACGAAATCGTCGTCCGGATCGGTTGCAAGAAGCTGATATTCGTAAGCCTGCTCTGTACCTATTTGGACCACGGGAATGGACGTAAATTCAGGCGGCCTGTTGCGCGTTCCCCAATAAAGCAAATCAAAATCAAATGGTTGCTGATTCGGGTTGTGAAAACCGATTGACCGCGTGTTGGTATTTTGTGCGGGCAGCAGCCGACCATCGCCTGACAGGGTGTCAAATCTAAAAAGGGCCATGCCCTCGGGACTGTATGCGTCCGGATCCAGAACGGTAATGTCTGGTGAGCTGATATCTGCGAAGCCGACATATAGCGATCTGCCAAGCGGCGATTTGTAAGCGTTACGGATGGCCAGATCCGTATACAAGACATCGTTTACATCATCTAGCGACGTCCGGCCGTATTCTGGCTCAAGCGACAGCTGATCCAAGGCCGCCAGATCGTCTTCGCTTGTTTGTTGCAGGCCAATGATGGTGAGCGATGTAGAAACTGACTGGCCTGTATTCGTATAGGCCGTGACGGCGATCTGATTATCACCGGGTAAGACATCAATGGCTGAGAAGAAGCGGCCGGTTGCATCCACTGCGTCGACGACGTGGCCGGTCACGGTAATTCTTTCCACAAAGGTGTCAGGCGTAGCGGCTGGTCCAAGCACGACTTGCCCTGAAACAACCAGCGGTGTGTGCGGTGCGACTACGGCGCGTGGAACCTCTGCCCGAAGAGAGAGCAACATTTCTCCGGCGGAGTTGAGTTCGGCCGTCGAAGATGCTATCGCCCGAGAGGCAACACTGTTATCTGCCAGGACGAGGGGCGTTTCTCTTACCTGGGCACGTTGGAAACTCTGTAGCGGACGGACGGCAGGGAGATCGGAGGGAACCAGCTTGACTTCGGTTAACTCAACGGCCGTTCCCGTGTCCTGATCGTTGTTAATCAACCGCACGACAATGTTGCTTTGTTGCCCGGCGGGAAGGCCATTTAAGCCAATGGTGACCAGATTGTCCTGAACGAGGACACCGCGTCCGAATTGCGTCGACAAACCTTCCGTCAAATTGAATGCTGCATCGCGGAGTGAGACAAAGGTTTCCGTCAGTGCGTTGCCACTTTCGTCGAGAATAGCTATTTCCAACGCGTCGTTGATGTGAGCCGCATCGGCTGCATCAAAGTTGATGTTGCCCAACGTAAATTGCAGTGCGGAAGGACTGGCAGGAATTGTAAAGTCCGCTTGCATGCCGACATGAAAGGAATCACCTTCGGTTAGCAGCACGCCACATCCTTGTGGCTGCACATCTCCAGGTTGAACACTTCCGCCGGACTCGAAGGTCGTCCATTTAGGAAAGGCCGCATTGGTAATGTTACCTATCGCTTTGGCTTGGGTTGGAGCTCCATAGAAGAGGCGGTTCAGGATTCTTAGGGCATCGATTGGAGAAACGTAACCATCGCAGTCGACGTCGACGTAAGGTTTTGAGGTGTTGTGATTTTCAACGAGCAAGCCAGTATCCGGATCGCTGTAGCTTGTTTCCGCCAGCTCACGCACTACGAACACAGCATCATGAAACGTAACTGAACCATCCGCATCAGCAGAAACGTCCAATGGATTTAAGCTGTTGTGCCAGTTGGACGTCAGCATGACGCGAGGCTCAAGCGGCTCAAACATGCCAAGAGAGCCTTGTTTGCGCAGTGTAGTCAAACGATTTGATCGACGGGTTTTCATGGCGAGACTTCACAAGACAAGAGTTGAGGTGAAACTAAAGAGTCCGACGTGAAAGACAGGCCAGATGCCAGCCCACGATTAGCGGCCACAGGCCGGAGCAGGGTTCTGGCACAACGGTAATGGCCGCTTGTCCAAACAGCACATCCGCCGGCATGATGGGATCGTCGAGTCCGTTCAGCGTGATAGAGTGCAAGGGAAGGACGTCGGCGGGTTCGGCGGCAACTACCGCAGTTCCAACGGATTTGCCCTGCAAATCGAACGCAAAGAACAGGTCTTTTTCCAATCCGGCCGTCGATGGCAGAGGAGGATCTTGCAGGGTCCCTTGCGTCAGCGACCCTATTTCGTTTAACAGTCCGGGGATGACCGTGTCGCCCGATGGAATTGCCCCAAAGTGCGAGCCAAAAGTCAGTGACTCGGGGACAAACTCCAGGATTTCCGAAGGGAAGGCAACGTCCATATAGGCTGAGAAAATCCCCAATGGAACTTCCCGAATATCCTGGGCGTAGACACTCACATGTACGGTTTCCCCGACTTGAATGACTTCGCGGTCGGTGTTTATTGAAAAATCAACCGTTTGTGCATCTGCATTGAACGCCAGCCCGAGAACCGTAAGGCAGGCGGCTGTACGCAGTAGATTCGAGAAAGACCTGAATTGAAGACTCGCATGAATATGCTGGGGACGATTTCGACACATGTAGTATTCTCAGCTGCAAGATCAAAGGAATTTGGCCCTAAAGCGTCGGGCTTGGAGTCGCCCTCCTGGCTGCAATCGCACCGTCGAATGTAAGGTGAATCGCGACCAAATGAAATTCATCAGGATTGATGTCATCACTAATGATGACATCAGCAGTGATGGTGTATGCACCCTTCGCATTCACCTGGTTTAAGTGGCAATGTTGTGTGACATGGCGAATATTTTCAGGACGAGTTTCAATCGGTTGTCGACCTTGCCTCGCTCGAAGATGCGTCCCAGATGACTGCGAATGGTCGGCAATTTGAGACTCATCCGCTCCGCAATTTCCTTGTCGGTTAGGCCGCGAAGGACGTAAGACACGACCTTGGTTTGCTGGGCTGACAGCTCAAGCTCGCGAGTAATCTTTTTGAACGCTTTGTCAGGCAGAGGCATGGGATCCAACGTCATTGGTTTTCGTGCTCCAGTTTTTGCCTTGCTGAACTTTCGGAACGTGGGCGAAATCATTGAAAGTGCCGCTCCCATCCGCTGATGTGCCGTTACCAAGTTTGCAGGGCTGCTGTCGCTCCCGGCATTGCCCGTCGTTCGATGATTCTCAGGTTGCGGCGACAGCAGGCGGATTTTGAAGGCAGCAAGGTTTCAGTCAATCGCGCAATCCGCAAGGCGCCCTGACGTATCTCCTGGAAAGACAAGAAGTTAGATGCTTGCGATGCGCCCTCGATTTCCTAAAATGCTTCAAAAATATTTATGAGGGCGCCTTGGGCACATCCAGATCTAAGGAGTTTGGGGGAACTTCATGTCATACGCGCGTGAGAAATTCCGCATTGATCCTGCCGTCGTCGAAGTGATTCGCGCATCCAAGGTCACTTTTGTAGACATCTATACCGCTGTGGAGATGGACAAGAATACGTGGCGACGGCTGTGCGGAAACCTCAAGGACACAGGCCGCAGTCTTGGAGTGCCACATGCCACGTTTGTCCAGTTTGCCGACGCGATTAACGACTTGATGGAATGGGACAAGTCGGTTGAAGAGCTGATGCACCCGGACGACCGAGAGCGGTTTGTGCGGCTGACTGCGATACCGCCGACACCGACCCAGCCGGTAGATGATGAATCTGCGGAACCTGTTACGAACACGCCAGCCGAGTCCAATCCAACCAGCATCGAACCCCAGAACACCGACCCTCCTGTTAGCCCAATTGCCGAAGATGTCGCTGAAAAACCTGACACGACAAGACGTCCACGTTCTCGTCGCCCAGTGGTTTGGATGATTGTGGCTGCAAGCATCGTCCTGGGACTGCTTGGCTTGAGTGGGATCTTGACAACTAATCAGGGTACAACTGCGAATGCCAGCAGCGCGCGAGTTGGCGCTGAGCCACAGGATAGTCCGGCCAGCAGCTCTGAGTCGCTTACGGATAGTGTCTCAGCGAGCGAACCCGAAGCCGAGATTGCTAAGACACTAAAAAAACTGATAGAGGATGTGGCGATCGGTTCGCCGAGGGTGGACGAGCTTCAAATGACGCACCGGCAAAAGCTGCTACAGATTTCAGCTGCGCTATCCGAACAGTGTAAAGGCCAGCCACTTCTGGAAGCCGATCTCAGGATGTCGCTCGGTAATGCGTTCTATAACCACATGGAGCACGCAAATGCACTAGTCGAATTCAAGCGAGCAGCTGAGCTTCGTCGCGAATCGCTAGGTGATCGTGACGAACGCACGTTGCTTGCGGACTACTCCACAGCAGAGAGTTTTATGAACACGGGGCGATCGGCGGAAGCAATCCCGATTGCCAAACGTGTGGCCGAAGCTAGGCAGCTAGTATATGGAAGCACGCACGCGGCGACTGTGGATAGTATTAATCAAATTGCTCGCGCCACGATGGGCTTGCTCGACTACCAGGAGGCAATAAGCATTCTGGAGGACTTGCTTGCAAGGCTGAAGGCCGATCCTCATTCGTCAAACTTTCAGATCAACAGTACCAAGCAGATTCTTGCACAGGCCTATCTGCACGGCGGCAAGCCGGAAAAGAGCGTATTGTTTCTAAAAGAAGTGCTGGAATATCAGCGCGTGCAGCACGGCGAAGATGATCCGCAGACTATGCAGACGGAACAACAGCTGGGTGGCATCTATCATGCAATGGGAAATCTGCAGGAAGCCGTCAGTTATCTTGAGAAATCGTGCGCGTTTATTGTAACAAAGCTCGGGCCGACGCACCCACAAACGATAGACGCCAAGGCTGGGTTGGCCAATGTCTACAGCAGCCTTGGCCGGGACTCTGAAGCAGAGCCGTTGTATCTTGACGTTTTGTACAGTGTTCAGCAAAACAACGGTGTTGGCAGCACCGGACACACGATCACGTTGTTCTTATACGCTGGAGTCTTGCGTAACTTAGGTCGCTACGGCGAGGCTGAAGCGGTACTCCGTCACGTCATCAGAGATCAGATCGATGAATTCGGAGAGGACTATAAGTCGACTGTTCAAAGTCTTCGCAAAATGGCCTCCGTCTTTCGATTGGCCGGCCGGTACGAGCGCGAACTGCTTTGGCAAGTTCGCACGCTACGGGGACGGATTCAGGTGCATGGGATCACCGATCCCGCGGTGAAAATGGCGAGCGGCGAATTG
>JAGQPC010000240.1 GCA_020426925.1 Planctomycetales bacterium
TCCCACCAAAGCCGCAAGCAGCAACGCCAGCATCAAAACTCCAAAACGCTGAGTTGGCGTGAATGTGCTGAACGCGAACACCGCCAATCCGAGTCCTCCGATTAGCGTGGTCTGCGTCATCGCTGTAGCAACACGTTTGTACGCCATCAGAATTGCATCATACCGATTTAGCCCTTGGTCCAACCCTGCCCGGAACCAGGTCATGAAATGTATCGTGTCGTCAACGGCCACGCCCATCGCTACGCTGGCGGTCATCATGCTGCCGATGTCGACTTCGATGCCAGACCAACACATGTATCCGAAAATCGCGAACACTGGGAACACATTTGGAATCATGGAGAACAAACCGGCCAGAGGGCTGCGAAGCACTAGCATCATGACAATCGCAATCATGACGAACGCGTATCCAGTACTTTCGATCAAGCTCTCCAGCAACGTGCGTTGGGCCTTGTAAACGACCGGAACAAGCCCGGTGTAAACAATCGAAATCGCGTCACCTCTATCTTTGGCAGTTTCCGACACGCCTAATTCGAACTTGTGATCTCGCAGATCGAGGATTCTTGCTTTCGCCGAATTGGCTGATTCGAGTCCTTCACAGTCTCCGA
The DNA here is from genome assembly GCA_020426925.1 of Planctomycetales bacterium. Lineage (GTDB taxonomy): Bacteria > Planctomycetota > Planctomycetia > Pirellulales > Pirellulaceae > JAGQPC01. The sequence continues at coordinate 606 of JAGQPC010000240.1, forward strand.
CCTGCAAAACCAAGTCGTACGAATCGAGCACCTTTGCCCAATCATTCGGCGGCTCGTAATTTGGGTCGTACCAACCGGTCACACTTGCGTTGGGAAGCTCGGCGATCAGCGGAAGCAACGAAGCCGCAAAAATCACCGTTGGGTCAGTGCGATCAATCTCGGAAGTTGCAGCTGCTCGCAATCCGGTTGCGATGTCGCGGCTGTTGGAGCCCAAAGGCGCACCGGCAACGAGAACTCTCGCTTGGCGCAGACTGCTATTCGTTTTGTGCATCGCCGAGATTTCATCTACGACGCGATCTCGATATCGATAAGCGTTCAACACCGGTTCGAGAACCTGCTTTAGTTCACCGATGAACGGAGCGTAATCGATTCCGCTGAGCGCACCCAGCCGAACGCTGATGCGCCAAAGTTCGTCTCCGGTTGCTTCGTCGTATCGCAAGTAGTCAGTTTCAACGAGTTCACCGATACGTTCTTGCAGAGTAGCGCTAGTGGCTTTTTGATTGGCTCGGTAGGAAAAACTGCCCGGAGTCCCGCCTTTCGGCAGCTCGGGAATAAACGTGTTCGCAGCCATCGTTTGACCGATGCGTTCTTCGCCCGGTTTTCGGAAACACGTATGCAGAACTTTGTTGATTTGATTTGATAGGGCCAACCGATCTACCAGCAGCATTTTCTTCAGCGAATCATCATCAGAGTCCGCGGCAAGCTGCCGTTCCTTGTCGACTTTTACGACAAGCTCGACCGGAATCAATTCGCCCAGATTGTTTTCGAGCCACTCGTAGTGTCCGATGATCGTGGCTTCGCTGTCGAACATCTTCAGAAGCTGGACGTCGGTCTTGATAAAGTGGATACAGCCATAAATCGTCATGCCCAGTGTGCACACGCATATCGCCAAAACGCCTCTGTGGCGGCGAATCACGAATTGACCGACACGCTGCCACATTTTTTCGATCAGCAGCTCGATGCGTCTTTTTTTACCTCCTGGAGATGGACGACGAAAACGTGCCGGCGCGTAAAGTTGAATCGCAGCAGGCAAAAATGTGAACAGCAAGATCAGCGTAGCCAGAACGCCGGTCGCCGAGAACAAGCCAAACTTTTTGATCGGCTGGATCTCACTGGCGCAAAGTGAAATAAGACCAAGCGCGGTTGTGATTGCGGCAAGCGTACAGGGACGCCAGCCAAGTTTGATCGCACGTTCGGTAGCACCGCGCGTTCCGAGATGCTGAACTGTTTCGCGATAGTAATTGACGATGTGGACGGCACCCGAAAGCCCCAACACATAAACCAACGACGGCATCGACAACATGATCGCGTCAACACTGCTGTCGCTCCAGTAAATGATCGAGACGCTGATGACGGCGCTTAATCCACCAACCAAAAACACCATCATCGTGATGGCAAAGCTTCGAAACGAAATCCACGATAGGCTGATACCTACAAGCAGCGAAAAACCCAATAACCTAACAAGTGTAATTTGCCCTTCTTCGTCGATGGCAACGTTGTCGACCGGAGGCCCACCGATTTTGATTGCCGGCGTTTCCTCTGGCGGAGGTTCAGGAAACATCCAACCGATCGCCGGCGGAATTAGCGATGGCTGCCGTGGCGCATGAACCCCCGACTTTTCAGCAATCTTCAGGAGCTCCCCGCGTGGCTTCCCAAGGATTCCACGACCAATAGCTCGCCTCAGGTCTTGCTTCGCTGCGTCGGTAAGCGTCAACACAATACAGGTTTGACGTGGCAACCAAGCTGATATATCCTCCAATTCGGTATCCGTACTTTGCGTAGGGTCAGTCGATCGATTTCTACCGAACAGATAGCCTTCGAGTCGATCGATGCCCTCCTCACGCGAGATCGAAACTTGGCCTTTGTTCTTCGTCAGCTGAGCCAACACTGATGGCCCGGTCGTAACGCTTTTGAATAGGCGTGCCGACAAGCGATTGGGATCTTCGTAGTACCACGGACCGTCCACTTCGCCAAACGATGCGACTTTTTCACCCGACACCGAATTGCCCGCCATCATTCGACGAGCTGCATTGATGATTGGTGCGAATATGGCGCCATCGTCCGCCCAGCGATACAGATCGCCATCGGGCGTGATGTAGTACCAAATCTCGTCCGCACCCTTCAGCCATTTTTCTTGCTGACCGCCCCAGTTTTCAAAGTCGTTGTCGATCGTGTACAGACCAAGCTGATTCCCGACAAACTCCTCCTCTGGAGGGAGATCGGTCGGCAACATGCTGCGAGTGTAAAGGTCTAGCTCGTCGTCGATGAAGTCTCTGCGGTTTACGTTGTTGCGCCAGTTAGGGAAATTGTCGACACGCGGATCACCCTCAGGCAATCCGAATTGCTGCTTCGCTTGCTTACGCCGCTGTTGAAGCGATGGTGGCACCTCCGGAAATAGGTTGTCGACGAAATTCTGAAACAGCAGATCGTCAGACTTTCCTGTACAACCTTCCCAGCTGACGATCACGAATTGCTCGCCGAGAAAATGTTCGCGAAACCAATCCAGATCGCTAGTCTCTGCAAAATCCGCTGGCAACCAATCTTTGACATCGTTTTTGATTCGAGATACGGCGATCCGAGCACCGCGCATAGCAAACGGCGTAAAGAAAGCAATGATCAATAGAATGATCATCGAATAGCGAGCGAAGAACGATCTCTTCATGCGAACGGCAGTGGTCTGCGCCTCCGCCCATCAAGATTCCTAACAGTAATCGCGCACGTGGCGAAACCCAACGAAACGCGAACAACAGCAACTGTCAAGATAGTGAACCGGGCCCCGATAGTCCATGCCGCGGGATCTTAGCAGACGCAATGCTATGCCAGGAGTGAGTCAAGTTTTGGCAGATTTCCCAGACATTCACAACGTGCCGGTCTTGCCGTGAATCAAGCGTTTTTTACCACAGCATCTCGAATCCGAGGGTCAGACCATGATAATAGGTATCGTTCGTGACTTCGAACCGTGAAAACGATGGAGACAAGTTTGCGTTGCTGGGTGCGTCCGCGATCCCTGTGATGTACAAGAAGTCATAACCGAGACGACCGGTAAAGTTTGGACTGAACTGATACACAGCATACGCTCCCGCTTCAAGCAGCACGGCAAGGTGCTCGTCATTGGCGTCGAAGATTCGTGCGACCTGGTTATCGCCGATGACTTCGACAGAATCGTGGCGATCGGCAAAATTCAACAGCCCCGCGGCCTTGAACCGTCCACCGACTGCCCAATCTGCGTAGTACTCAGCCATCTCGCCACCAATCTGGATACCAATCATGTCGTTGGAAGTGCCAATGGCATATCTACCTGTGTCCGCACCATCGTTACTTGCAACGTAGTCGATCTTGTCTCGCATCGTGACACCACGAAGTCCGAGCAATCCTGTTCGCAGTCGCGATGGAGCAGCGTGACGAATCCAACTTCCCGATGGTTGAAGTGCAAGCCGGTCGCGATTCGGACGACCCATTATCTTCGTATTGATTTCCATACTGTTCAATCGCGTTCGATATCTCAACGTGCTTCGCTCAACCGCAGAGAATCCGGCAGGAAAAGAACCAGGCGTAAAGAAGGTACCTGCAGTAGACCCATCAATTAGATCTGAGTCTCCGGCTCTCATTGTGAACAGTCGATTGTTCGCGCCTGATGCTTCCAACTGGCCAAATCCAGTATGCTCAAGCAAACCAAAGAATGTGACTTCAATTGCATGATCCCGATTGTTCACATCTTGTCCGAGTAACTTTCCAAGAGTAATTCTCATTCCTGGTTCATAAGTCAACGGAGCATGAGACATTGCCAAAGTTGGGCGGTGGACTGGACCCTGTCCAAATTCGAAATCCGACTCGACCGCAAAGAGCACTTCTTCCACCTGGCTTCGTAACATCATTACGAAGTCAGCCTGAGAGTACCAATAGCCGCGTCGAAACCAGCTGCTGGAGCTGAACAGCAACGCCGAGTCATCGTCGGTAATGACCGGATCAAATTCGCTGACGATCTCGCCCATCATTTGTCCGTCGGCTGACATTAGGTCTGGACCGGCAATCATTCCCTCGGGAGTGACATTCGCGGAATCGCCAATGATCGAGTTGGTATTGTTTGCAGGGGAACTGTCTGCGAGCACGCTTGCTCCAAGATCTGCTTCTTCAGTCGCAGGCGGCAACATTTCAGTGAACTGAGCAGGTTGAACTGACCCGTCTTCAGTTAGTTCGCCTGGGCCTGCTGCTTGCGCGAAGAATGCGTTGTCGAAGTTTGCCTGATCAATGACAAACGGAGAGCCTTCTGCGCGAAATGGATTTTGATTTGCCGGATAGGGATCGAAAACATCCTGTTGTCCGTGCTGGCCAGTTGGCAATAGTTGAGCAACTACACTGTTGGACGCGAAGATCCAGCAAGACACACTCAAGCAGATCAGAAGTCGTCGAAGTTGGTTCACCTTGGTACGCACCGGTCTCTCCTTTGCGTCTTTACAGCCTGCTCACCATTGAGCCCCGCCGTTTCTTGAGGAATCGCTAGCAGCCATTTCTTCAAGATATTTCCGTTCACAGGCTGAATCGGCATATTCAGCTCGTTACATCAGGAATAATCCGCAAGAACAGCGTCCGATCGCCAGCCACTGCAACCACTAAAAACACAAGAGGTAGCCAATTCTCCGCAACCTCTCTGGTTTACCTGATGGCGAGCCGATAAGCTTCCCGAAGAGACGCGTATGCTGTCATAGCAATACCATCACTTTCACCTATTGCCATCCGAGGTTACGGAAATGAATGCTGAAGCCGCTACGGAAAACCTGCCATCGCAAGACGGGAGCCTGACAACGCCGCTCGAATCTCTAGTTCGATGCGGAACAAAGTTGTGGCTGGATTCAATCGATCCGGACCTCGTTCGAGCAAACCGCGCATTGGGAGCGACAGGGGCGACGTCGAATCCTGTGATTGTCGCCGACTTGCTGAAGACTGGCAGGTTCGACTCGGACATCGCCGACTTGGCCAAACAAGGACACGACGATTCGACCATCGCTTGGATGATGACCGATCAACTCGTCAAAGACGCTCAATCTGTTTTCGCAGACGTCTGGAATGAGACAAATGGCAACGATGGCTACGTCAGCTTCGAACTCGATCCACTGATCGAAGATGTGGAAAGAAACCTTCCGCACGACGAGCGCGTAAAACTCTACATCGAGCTTGGCAAACAGTGGTCTGCCGGTAACGTCAACCGAATGATCAAAGTGCCAGCAACGCCAGCTGGACTGGAAGCCGTCGAGGAACTTGCAGCCAACGGCGTGACGCTGAACGTAACTTTGATATTCTCAATGCGACAGTATCACGAAGCTCGAGACCGCGTTTGGCGAGGGGCACAGAAGCTGGATTCGTTGGAAAACTTCAAGAGCGTCTACAGTATTTTCGTATCGCGAGTGGACGTTTACACCGCCAAGCATGTTCCTGATCTTTCCTCAGCCGCACAGGGAGAAGTCGGAATTGTCAATGCGAAACAGATTTGGGCCGACAATCAGTCGTTCTGGAACGACAAGCCTGTGTCACTCCAGCAAGAACTGATATTTGCAAGCACCGGCGTGAAAGATCCCAACACCGATCCGGGCAAGTACGTTGCTGCGTTTGCTGGCAGCGATATCGAGACAAATCCTCCTGCAACGAACGACGCCGTCCAAGCCAGCGGGCGTACGTTCACTCGACGCGTTGACGAGCTTCCGTCGGATGATGTGCTTGCGGAAATCGCCGCCAAGGTCGATTACGAACGACTAGAAAACGTGTTGATGGACGAGGGAATCGCGAAGTTTGCAGACCCACAAAAGTCACTGTTGGCACTAATCGCCGAAAAGCGAGCCACACTGACGTAAGGGATCATCGCGCAACGTACGGCAAAGCACTTGGGACATTGTCCTGAGTGATCGAGGACGGGACAATGGCCGATAGTTGTCCGTCCTCGTAACCATTTGGCACATCAAAAAGACTTTCATGAGCACACTTCAGAGAAACGACAAATACGACTGCATAGTTATCGGTGGTGGCCACAACGGCCTTGTCACGGCGGCCTATTTGGCGAAAGCAAACAAGAAAGTCTGCGTCGTTGAACGGCGTCATGTGTTAGGCGGATGCGCCGTCACGGAAGAATTGTGGGACGGTTATAAGGTTTCCACTGCCGCTTATGTCATCAGTCTGTTTCTTCCCGAAATCATTCGCGACTTGCGGCTGAAGCCCTATGGCCTGGAGATTCTGCCTCGCAATCCGTCGTCGTTTACGCCGGTGCTGCATGGTCGATCGCTGACGCTCGGGCATGACATGCACGACAATCAGCGTGAGATTGCAAAGTTCAGCGAAAACGACGCAGACAACTACCCAAAATACAACGCATTGCTGGAACGAGTCGCCGCGACGATCGAGCCGATCCTGTCGCAGACAGCGCCCGATTCGATTCCGCTGCCCAAGTCGTGGCGAAAGGTCGGCGTCGCAAAACGGCTCCGCGATGCAAGCAAATTGATGGAGTTGTACAAAGCGTTTTCCGCGCTGGAAAACGACATTCCCGATGCGGTCGAACTTCTCACCGGCGCAGCGAGGCCGATTCTGGAACGCTGGTTCGAAGCGGAAGTACTACGCGCAACCTTGGCAACCGATGCCATCATCGGCGCATTTGCGTCAATATCGTCTCCGGGCACGGCTTACGTTTTGCTTCATCACGTGATGGGCGAAGCAGGTGGAGCTCGCGGCGTCTGGGGTTACATCAAAGGTGGAATGGGAGGATTGGCCAACGCTTTGGAAAAAGCATGCGCTGATCTGCGAGTCGACATTCTCCGCGAGTCGTCCGTTTCATCAATCATGACTACGAACGGGAAGGCGAGTGGAGTCATTCTTGAAACCGGAGAAATCTTGGAAGCTCCTGTTGTCGCAAGCAGCGTCGATGCTCACTTGACGTTTGAGCGGTTCCTCGACCCGTCCGTTCTGCCGGAAGAATTTCGCACGGCCGTGTCGAAGATCGATTATTCCTCGGCGTCCGCAAAGATCAACTTGGCTCTCGCCGAGCCGCCAAACTTTTCCGCGGCGAAAACGAACGGACTGGCAGCACACCACCGCGGCACGATGCACATTTCGCCGACGCTGGACTACATCGAACGTGCCTACGATGACGCCAAATACGGCAAGACAAGTGAGGAACCGATTCTGGAAATGACAATGCCGTCGAGCGTCGATTCGACGTTGGCTCCCGATGGAAAGCACGTCATGTCCATTTTCGTCCAGTTTGCACCGTACAAACTCGCGAACGGCAGCTGGGATGACATCAAAGAATCGTTTGGCGACCGTTGCATTGATGTGTTGGCCCGTTACGCTCCAAACATTCCAAACGCGATCGAACACCGTCAGGTTCTAAGCCCGCTGGATCTAGAACGGACCTTCGGTCTAACAGGCGGCAACATCATGCAGGGAGCAATGAACTTCAACCAATTGTTCTCGTTCCGGCCCATTGCTGGTTGGGCCGATCACCGAACACCGGTCGAAGGGCTTTACCTTTGCGGCGCCGCAAGTCACCCTGGCGGCGGAGTCATGGGATCATGCGGCCGAAATGCGGCTGCCGAAATCCTCCGCGATATCGGTTGATTCGAATACAAGCTTCGTTGTGCGACCGTTATCGCAGATTCCTTCGCAAACGAGTACTTAGTCGTTCACGCAAGGAATCAGTGCTAGATACTTCGTGCTTCAAGAGCAATGCTCGTGGCGCGAGCGAGTCCGAGTCGTCACCGCGTAGCTGTGTGACGCGGACGACCGCACTTTTGCGCTGGCCAGGCGAATGCACTCGAGACGCAATGCCACGTTCAGGCTTACGCGTTCCTTGTTTCGACACAGGCTGCCGGGCTTTCGCCAGCCGATCACGAAGCGAAGCACCGGGTGTCGACCGAATTTGCGCATTGTCAGGAATAATGACTTCCGGCTCGAGAAGATCTTTGATCTTGGACTCTAAAGACCCCTCAGACTTCGGTTCACCTGCTTCCACCTCAGATTTTGCGTCGTCATTTTTCGAACCGACTTCGTTGCGAGGCAGGGCGTCATCTATCGCATCATCAGCGTCGGACTCATCAGCGTCTGCGTTTTGTGGATCCTGCTCTTCCTCG
>JAGQPC010000241.1 GCA_020426925.1 Planctomycetales bacterium
CCATGTCGGCGGGACTTTCGGCGACTTCGATTCCGGCGGCTTCGAGCGCTGCGATTTTTTCTGCGGCTGTCCCTCTTCCGCCGCTGATGATCGCGCCTGCATGTCCCATGCGTTTGCCAGGAGGTGCGGTGCGTCCGGCGATGAATGCGGCGACCGGTTTGGTGACGTGTTCTTTGACGTAAGCAGCCGCTTCCTCTTCCGCCGTGCCGCCAATTTCACCCATCATGAGAATCGATTCGGTCTCGTCGTCGTCTTGGAACATCTTTAGAAGATCGATAAACGATGTGCCAACGATCGGGTCGCCGCCGAGCCCAACACACGTCGTTTGACCGAGCCCTAAATTAGACAGCTGCCAAACAGCTTCATAAGTCAGAGTTCCACTGCGACTCATCACGCCGACCGATCCTTTCTTGTGGATGTAGCCTGGCATGATGCCGATCTTGCATTCTTCTGGCGTAATCACGCCGGGGCAATTCGGTCCGATCAGAACGCTGTTGCTTGCTCTAACGATTTCGTAAACGCGAACCATGTCGAGCGCCGGAACACCTTCCGTGATTGCCGTGATCACGCCGATTCCGGCATCGATGGCTTCTAGAATTGCGTCGGCCGTGAATGCAGGCGGTACAAAAATCATCGTGGCATTGGCACCGGTCTGTTCGACAGCTTCTTCGACAGTGTCGAACACGGGCAAACCTTCAACCGTCTGACCGCCTTTGCCAGGAGTCACGCCTCCGACCATTTTCGTGCCGTATTCGAGGCAGCCTTTTGTGTGAAACTCACCGACACGTCCTGTGATGCCTTGGCAGATGACGCGAGTGTCTTTGTTAACCAGAATGCTCATGGCAAAAGTCGATTCGATATCTAGAGTTTGTGATTATAGGCGATGCGTTTCAGGTTTCCGATTAGGCGGAAATCGCTGCAACGACTTTTTGGGCAGCGTCCGTCAAGCCTTCGGCGGTGATCATGTCGACGTCGGCTTCGGCGATAATCTTTCGGCCTTCTTCGACTTCTGTTCCTTCCAGCCGAACGACCAAAGGCACGGTAAATCCGACGGTCTTGTATGCTTCGACGAGTGCGTTTGCGATCGTGGTGCAACGCATGATTCCGCCGAAGATGTTGACCAAAACGGCTTTAACATTCGGGTCATCCAAAATGATGCGGAAGGCTTCGGTGACCTGTTCCACGTTCGCACCGCCGCCAACATCGAGGAAGTTCGCAGGTTCGCCTCCGTGGAGTTTGATCAGGTCCATGGTGCTCATCGCCAGTCCGGCACCGTTAACCAAGCAGGCAATGTTTCCGTCAAGCTTGACGTAGCTGAGCCCTGCGTTTCCGGCGCGGACTTCGGCAGGGTCTTCTTCGGCCAAGTCGCGAAACTCTTGCACGTTTGGATGCCGATAGAGAGCGTTGCTGTCGAACGTCATTTTGGCATCCAACGCGATTAGTTCTCCGTCATTTGTGACGACGAGCGGATTGATTTCCGCGAGGCTGCAGTCGAGCTTCACATACGCGTTACAGAGCGCCGCCATGAATTTGTGAGCGCTTCGAACGCTCGCACCTTCGATGCCGAGCTTCTTGCATAGTTTTCGAACTTGGTAAGCCTGCAAGCCGAAATGCGGATCGAAATGTTCTTTGTGGATTAGCTCGGGTGTTTCTTCAGCAACCTTTTCGATTTCCATACCGCCTTCAGTCGAAACCATTAGCACAGGCTTCGAGACGGCTCGATCGAGCACGATACCCAAATAGAGTTCGCGAGCGATGTCGCATCCGGCCTCGACCAAAACTTGGTTCACCTTTTGACCGGCGGGCCCGGTTTGAATGGTCTCTAGGCGGTTGCCCAGCATGTTTGCCGCAACCGTTTTCGCCTCATCAGCACTTTTTACCAGCTGAACACCGTGCTGTTCCGGCTTTTCCTTGATCGTGCCTTTGCCGCGACCGCCCGCGTGGATTTGAGCTTTCACAACAGCGATCTTGCCGCCCAATTCCGTATATGCCGCCGCCGCTTCTTCCGGCGTTTTCGCGACGATATTTCGCAGGACAGAAACACCCGCGTCGCGCAGAAGTTGTTTCGCTTGGAACTCGTGTACTTTCATGGTCGGCGGCCAATGCTATTGAGTGCTCAATTGGTCCAATTGGAAACGAAGCAGTATACGACCGAGAATCGAAAAGGGTCAAGGAGAGCGAAGTGGCGCGTCCAGCCAAACTTTGCGTGAACGCGGACTAGGAACTGACTGGCGTAGATCAGTCAACGAGTGCTCGCAACATGCCTTCGGCCTTATGCCATGTCTCTTCGAATTCGGACTGAGGATCAGACTGGGCGACGATGCCACCGCCAACGGGCAGCTGCCACCAGCCTTTTCCCGCCGTGATCGTCCGAATCAGGATGCTAAGATCGGCGGCCCCATCGAATCCGATGAAACCCAGCGAGCCGCAATAGGCACCGCGAGCATGCGGTTCCAGCTCCGCAATGATTTCCATGGCTCGAACTTTGGGAGCTCCGGTAATTGAGCCTCCGGGAAAAGCCGCCTCCAACAAGTCGACAGGAGTAAATTCACCCGCGAGTCGCCCCGTGACCGACGACACCAGATGCTGCACGTACTCGTACGATTCGATTTCGCACAACTGCTCAACGCACACAGAATCGGGCTCGCATACACGCGAAAGATCATTTCGCATCAGGTCGACGATCATTACGTTTTCTGCGACGTCTTTTTCGTTTTCTTGCATCTC
>JAGQPC010000242.1 GCA_020426925.1 Planctomycetales bacterium
ATCGCGATGACCACTTTCATTTGGTCGATTTCGGATTGGCTCTCCGTGATGACAACCTGGAAGGCGGTCCAGCGTACGCGGGTACCGCGGCCTACATGAGTCCCGAACAAGCTCGCGGAGAAGGACATCGCGTCGATGGGCGGAGCGACATTTTCAGTTTAGGAACGATTCTCTATGAATTACTAGCCGGACGGCGACCGTTTCGATCCGACTCGCAGACCGATCTCTTGCATCGCGTGGCTACTTTTGAGCCTCGTCCCGTCCGGCAATACAATGAAAAGATACCGCGACAGATCGAACGAATCTGCGCGAAGGCAATGTCCAAACGAATGTCGGATCGCTACGAAACCGCATTCGATTTCGCCGACGACCTGAACCACGTTCTGCGCGAGGCGTTCGCGGAGCCGAATGGCGCAATCGAAACGTTCACCGCAAGCGGTAACTCAAATCCGTTGGACGATCTGTCCGCTTCCACCACGACGCCCTCGTCACGCAACGGCGAATCGCCGACTACTCTCGATTCGACTAGCCAGCTGATTAAGATCGTTCCCAAAGGGTTGCGGTCATTTGACCACCATGACGCGGACTTTTTCCTATCGCTTCTTCCTGGAGCACGAGACCGACAGGGGCTGCCGGACAGCATTCGTTTTTGGAAAGCGCGAATTGAAGATACGACCGGAGCCGAAACATTCTCCGTCGGTTTGATTTACGGTCCGTCGGGATGTGGTAAGTCGTCACTGGTGAAGGCGGGATTGCTTCCGACGCTATCGCAAGATGTCGCCACGGTCTATGTCGAAGCCGCGGCGACACAGACAGAATCGCGATTGCGGATCCGCCTGCAAGAACAAGTGTCTGGGTTGTCTGCAAACGCGGATCTAATAAAAGCCCTAGCAAGTCTGCGGCACGGGCAATCCGGGAGCCGATGCAGAAAGACGCTGATCGTGATTGACCACTTCGAACAATGGCTTCACGCGAACAAGGGAAAAAGTGAGACTGAACTAGTTAAAGCGTTGCGTCAGTGCGATGGCAGGAGCCTGCAATGCATCGTCCTGGTACGTGACGATTTCTGGATGGCAGCGACGAAGTTCATGCATGAGCTGGAGATTTGGTTGCTTGAAGGCCAGAATTCGAAGTGCGTCGATTTGTTTCCCGTCCGTCACGCCGAAAAAGTCTTAACCGCCATTGGACAGGCATTCGGCACACTCCCACCGTGCGAACTCAGCGAAGAGCAGAAGGCATTCGTGCGATATTCGGTTCGGGATTTGGCCGAAGACGGACAAGTGATTTGTGTTCGCTTAGCACTCTTCGCACAGATGATGCGAAACGAGACTTGGCTGCCCTCAACGTTAGACAAAGTTGGTGGCACGCGCGGGCTCGGCGTGGCGTTTCTTGAGCAGACCTTTTCGTCTCCGCTGGCTCCGCCAGGTAATCGATATCATCAGCACGCAGCGCAAGCAGTTCTGAAGACGCTGTTACCCGATTTGGGAACCAACATTAAGGGGCACATGCGGTCGCGCGAGGAGTTGCTCGAAAGCTCCGAGTACAACAAGCGTCCGCGTGACTTCGACGAACTCCTGCAGATTCTCGACGGCGACCTTCGGTTGATCACTCCAACCGACAAGCCCGCGACCGAAGAGGGAATTGCCGAAGTTGCCACGCAGGAGTCCCTGTATTATCAGCTGACTCACGACTACCTGGTTCCAGCACTGCGAGATTGGTTAACGAGAAAACAGCAAGAAACACAGCGTGGACGGGCGGAATTGCGCCTTGCAGAGCGTTCGGCCCTGTGGAATTCAAAACCGGAAAATAGATTACTTCCGACAACCATTGAGTATTTGAATCTGCGGCTGTTGACAGACAAATCACGTTGGTCGGAATCGAATCAGAAAATGATGCTGATGGCAAAACGTCAGTTCGTGGTTCAGTGGGGAAGCGTATTCGCGATACTCCTTGTATTCGGCGCGTCAGTGGCGTACGTGATGTCCGACGCGCATCATCGGAATCAGCTGGCGCAAACAGAAACCGGTGTCAGCGCATTGGCGCTTGCACGAGGCGACGTTGTTCCCCGAGCCATCGAAGATCTGGCGGTATTACCTAGAAGTATGGTACTTCAGCAGCTTCACAGTCGATTTGAGACGGCTACGGACAGTCATAGTAAGCTCGCGTTGGCGTTCGCGCTGGCCCGTTTCGGCCAGTTGAAAGCGGACTTCTTGATTTCGATAATCGAGGACGACTACCGGGGCGAGGTAGCTAATTTTTACGCGGCGTTCGAGCTACACAAAACCGAATCGGTAGACACAATTCGGGCGAAGATTGTGACATCGGAGGCAAGAAAGCGTTGGCGAGAGAAGGCTCGTTTGGCGATCATCGCCTTACATCTTGGAGAGCCTGTGTTTGCTCAGGCGATGTGCGGCACCTTGCCTGATCCAATTCAGCAGACTCTATTCATTGATGAATTCCGCCATTGGCATGGCGATACCATGAAGATTCTAGAATTGCCAAGTTCCGACGATTTGGGTTGGAGGTTTGCGATCTGTCTTGCAGTCGGAAGTATCGAACCTGATCGCCTTAACACTGAAAGCAGAACAGCCTGGACTTCACATTTTAAGAACTGCTATCGCGACAAGTCTGATTCGGGATCGCACGCGGCCGCAGATTGGGCTTTGCGGCAATGGCACGCAACAATTCCCTCCGTTTTACCTTCGACTGACGTTCAAAATGAAACGGATTGGCATGTCAACAGCAGTTCCCGATGAATTTGGAAT
>JAGQPC010000243.1 GCA_020426925.1 Planctomycetales bacterium
CGTTACGTCGACGCTGGGCCAGCTCTATTGCTTCAGTGAACTTGGGTCTGAATTTGCGACAATTCACCACCCGAAAGAAGTGCTGGAGAGAGACCGACCGTTTGCCTCGAAGAAGTCAAAGAGCGACACGACTGAGCAGCCTGCGGCTCCTGTCGTCGATCAGGATGATGTCGGTGATATGGAACCAGACACGATTGATAATGACACTGGCGACGATTTCGACTTCGGGGCTGAAGAACCAGATGCAACCACGACCGATGACCAGCCCGCAGAAGACGACGGCACGGATTTCGGCGGCGAAGATGACGACAATCCGTTTGACTTTGGCGACGAATTCTGATTTTAGGTCAGCCATTGGCTTGCAGGGTCATGTTGCCCCACCCTCCGGCGGCATTCCACCACGAATCGCGCCGGCTTCCGTTGTTCCGTAGTTGCCTGCAAAAACTGGATCGAGCGGCCTGCTGTTTGGTACGGATAGCCAGATTCTAAGTAAGTGCCGTCGCTGAGTCGGGTCTTCGTAGTCCTCGAATTCGGTGCGACGATGAAACGTGACAAAGTTGTTCAGCAACAACAGGTCGCCCGGCTCCTGGCGAAAACTCACACGAAGCTCTGGATCATCCGCGAGTTCCTCAACATAGTCCAGGGCCTCACGCTGCAGGTCTGTCATGTTTGGCAGCTCGGGCATTTCATATGCTCGATCGATCAGCACTCGCAAAATGTTAGCCGCGAAGTGCCCAGCGTAAATTGAGAAAACTGGCTGCTGAATATACGGTTTGTTGTTTCCCGTATCGACGTTGTGTCGTTTGTAATAAAACGGCTCCATCAAGACCGACAACAGGTCTGGGCGACGCTTTAGAATTTCGTTGTACAGCGTGACCGAGCTGACGACATGATTTTCGCCACCCGACTTCGCTTGTTTCAAACAAAGGAACGCGATGACGTCGCAGCGATCCGTATGGTAAGAGAGTTTCTTTTTTGTATTCGGACCGCGTGAACGAGGATCATTTTCCGCATAACCTTCGTTTCGGACACTGAAAATACGCTCGCCGGCGGCGCTCTGCGAAACCGGAGTTCCGACATATTGCGCCAGGCCAAAGAATAGACGCTTTAGTTGATCTTCCGTAAACTGCGAGACGGGAAAACGATCATCGTCGAAGACACGCACTCTGCAGCCACCACTTCCGTTTTCCAGTGCGTTCTGCACAGCCCACAGCTTTGTCGCTAGACGGTCGAGGCGAAAATTCTTCGGCGTGATTTCTTCAATACGCAATTGCTCGCAGGAAGCGAGTGCCCGCTGTAACTCTGCGGTCTCATCGTCGGTGAGATCGAATTTCCAATCATTTCGAGTGAACAACTCGTCGCCACGCCAGGCTGCAGGCGATTGGAAGGGCTTCGCGTTTGAATCGGCATTCGACATATTACTCTGCAGCGAGCGGTAATTCGATTTCGGTTGGATCCGATTCCAGCGTAGAGACATGCCACTGTTCGTGCTCTACGTCGAAGTCGGCGATTTCTTCGATCGGCAATCGCAAGTATTTGCCCATAGCTTCGACGGCGACGCTTCCGTCCGGAAGTAAAATTCGTCCCGAACCGACAAATGAACGCCGCCCGTCTTTTACGATCGACGCAACCGTCATGACTTCGGTGTCCAGTGGAACAGGTTGGCGAAATCGAGTTTCCAGTCCGATGGTCACGCCCCAGACGGTTTCGCCGTATTCAATGCAACTCGCTCGGCCGATCGTTTCGTCCAGGATCATCGCAGCCATGCCTCCGTGCAATCGACCTGGGTAGCCCTGCAAATGATTTTGCCCGTCAAACAAGGCAACGATCGATTTATTTTCTAATTCGAAGAAGCGTGCTTTCAGGCCGGACGGATTACCGAGCCCACAAACAAAACACATTCGTGAGTTCGGCTGTTTCTTGGTAACAGCAACGCGGGAAACCGAACGATTCATCAGGCGAAAAGCATTCCACTGTAGCCGACGACTTGCTCTCGGTCGTTGGAGACGTCGCCGCTCGTTGCATAGCCAACGCGTTCCACCCGATTGAGCCGTCCGAGTTTTTTCAAAGTATCCATGACGATCACAGCCGGCAACACTCCGCACATGCTGATATCGTTTCCACGAACATCGTTGAAAACTCGTTCGGGATCAAGGCTCTCAATCGCCTGCATCGCGATTTCATCGACGCGCCGAGTCTCCTCGTCCGTCGCGTAGTGGTTCATGTCGGTCGAGATTACGAGCAACGTGTCGTCGATCCGATCTTTCAGGAAATCTGCAAGTTCGGTCGCAAATTGCACGCACTGTTCGAGAGTTGCCGGGCCAATCACGATTCCGAGGACTTTAGAATCCGGAGCGAACTTGTGCAGGAACGGCAGCTCCACTTCAATTGAATGCTCGCGTTGGTGTGCCAAAGCGTCCAGCTCTAATCCGTTGATTGCCTTCATCAGGTTTCCTGCCAAATCTGGATCAGACGGAACGATTCCAAATGGCATTGCCCAACTTTCATGCGGAGCAACCGACCAATCCATGCCCAACGCAGTGTGCTTAGGACCAATCACGATGACCGTTTCTGGGTATTCGATACGTCGCAAAACGTCGGCAGCAAGCGAGCCAGAAAAGCGAAGGCCGGCATGCGGAACCATTGCCGCCGACCATTTTTTTCGAGTGACGCCGTCTTTTGGCGTGAGCTCGTCAACGTACTTTGACAATTGCGCGCCGTCGCCAGGGTAGAATTGCCCGGCCACGGCAGGTGGACGAGATGGTGGACCGGGTAGTGGTTGCGGCACGTTTTTGACTAGCAAAGAATCGCGGTTCGACTGGACAACAAAGCTCGTGACAATTGCTCGATCAGGATTGTTCACGCGTGCACTTTCGGCAGCCGTTTGTAACAGCTCATCCGGCGTTTTCGAAGGATCAAACGCCCACGCCGATTTCGCTCCTTGTGAGACTTGTACGGCGCGATACTGTGGATCGATACCGCCAAGGTCAGGATCAGCGACTGTGCCGTGCATGGATGGACAGTAGAGCACCGCCAAGTCGAGATCAAACGACGTGCTTCGGTCAAAGCCTTCGGATCGCAGCTGATTTCCGACGGCTTCGCACGCTTTTTGCAAAGACGACTGCATCGGAAACGTGTCGCGAGCGCCGACTTGTGCAATACGAATCGGCCAGTCGCGGCCTTGCGCTCTCACCTCCAGGCTGATCCCGTTGACGGAACCATCCGAACATCCCATCGCGTAATAATTCGGAACGGCCCCAGTCAATGAAGCGTAGATGTTGCCCCTGCAAAAGTCAGCGAGCGTGTTTAGCTCTCCAGGCCCTGCGATCAACTTCGGCGTTGTATCCAACCCCTCAAGTACTGCTTTGTCGAAATCGCCTTCGACGTTTAGGCCTTGAAACCGAGCCAACCGAGTGCGAGGATCTCGCCAAGCCGTCGGTGGCAGATTCGCCTTCATGCACACTTGGCGCAGGAATCCTTCTGAATCGAGCCCGTTGTCGGTTGCGACACCTGGGAGCAGCAGTCCGCGTCGGTCTCCCGCTTGAACTTGCAATCCATGTTTTCCGATTTCAACTTCTGCAATTCGATCTTCGCCGCGAGCATCTATTGCTTCCAAACCGAACAACAGCCAGATCTCAAACTGCAAAAATTCCAATTCGGAGGGTGTAACGTTTGGCAGTCTGGAGTCGCCGACGGACGACGTTTTGGCCGAATCAACAATTGCGTGTAGCAAAGTAGTTCGCCGACCTAGAAATCCGCAGCATCCGCGCAGCCGACCTCTTCGCTTGATGGAAACAAAACACCCGAACACCGGAACATCGGCCGCGCCTGCGATCGTTGGATCGGACAACGAAAGCTGTTTTCCAGTGACGGCCGCACGAACGACTTCGCTCGCGGCTCGCAACGCAGCCTTTTCTTGTTCGTCTGAAAGTTCGGGGCAGTCAACGTCATTTGGATTTTGCCGCGTTGCAGTTTTTTCGCTCATGGCAAAAGTTCCTTGTTTGATAGTGGGTGTTTGAACGTTTCGGGAACGAGGATTCGTCGCCGTCGAATAATCGCTGATTCGAACTGGTTGTCGTTTTCGTCCCCAGGTTCCGGGCGACTCTTCAAAATGTCCGGCGATCTTTTGGCCACACGAGTTGCACAAGTTGCCATTCAGGTTGTACGTTCCGAGTGCGTGCCAATCGCGTTCGATCAATAAGTTCTTGCAAGTTGGACAGTAAGTGCTTTGATGCTTGACGTCGTTGACGTTGCCGACGTAGACATATTTAATCCCAGACGCCGTCGCCATGTCGTACGCTTGGAGCAGCGTTTCGATGGGAGTGCGGTCTCGATCTTGCAATTTGAAGTCTGGGTGGAACGCAGTGAAGTGAATGGGAACGTCGTCGCCGATATGTGACAGAATCCAGTTACACATCTGCTTGAATTCGTCGTTGCCATCATTCTCATCTGGAATAATCAGATTCGTTAGCTCGATCCAAACGTCGGTTTCCTTCTTCAGCCAGGCAATGTTGTCGAGTACCGGCTGTAGGTGCGATAATGTCAGCTGTTGATAGAAGTGTTCGGAGAAAGCTTTCAAATCGACATTCGCCGCGTCGATATGTTCAAAGAATGCTGCACGTGCTTGTTCGGTAATGTAAGCGGCGGTGACAGCGACCGTTTTGATTCCGACTTCATGGCAGGCTTTTGCTGTGTCGATCGCGTATTCGGCCCAGATGACCGGATCGTTGTAGGTGAATGCGACGCTTTTGCAGCCGAGCTTTGTCGCTGCAGTCGCAACCATTTCGGGAGTAGCGTGTTCGCTGAGCTGCTCGACCTCTCGCGACTTCGAAATCGACCAGTTTTGGCAAAACTTGCAGCCAAGATTGCACCCGGCGGTTCCAAACGAGAGCACGCTTGTGCCCGGATAAAAATGATTGAGCGGTTTCTTTTCGATCGGGTCGATGCAAAATCCGGTGCTCTTGC
>JAGQPC010000244.1 GCA_020426925.1 Planctomycetales bacterium
AGGCGATTTCACACGGCCTGGCGAACCGGTGCAGCCTGGAACGCCTGCGATTTTGCATCCGCTGGAATCAGAGTCCGGCTATGCGAATCGGCTTGATCTTGCTCAGTGGATCGTCAGCCTCGAAAACCCATTGACTGCGCGCGTCATTGTGAATCGGCTGTGGCAGGTTTACTTCGGCCGAGGGATCGTCGAGACCGAAAATGACTTTGGCACTTTGGGGGCTGCTCCCACGCATCCGGAATTACTCGATTGGCTCGCAGTCGAACTTCAAAACCACGGCTGGAGCCTGAAAGAGATTCACCGGCTGATCGTGACGTCGCACACTTACCAGCAAAGTTCCGAAGCTCGGGAAGACCTGAATCAAGTTGACCCGAAAAACTATCTAGTCGGGCGACAACAGCGGTTGCGGCTCGAAGCGGAAATTATTCGCGACGTGTGCTTGAGTGTTTGCGGTTTGCTGTCGCCGAAACTGGGTGGACCGCCGGTCTATCCGCCGATTCCGGAGGGCGTCATGAATCGCGGGCAGGTTAGTCGAGAGTGGAAGGTGAGTGAAGGTGAAGATCGATATCGACGAGGGCTTTACACATTCGTCTATCGCGCGACACCGCCACCCGCGCTGAATGTTTTCGACGCACCCGATGGCTTCAATTCGTGTACTCGGCGTTTACGCAGCAACACTCCGTTGCAAGCATTGACGCTGCTCAACGACGAAGGTTTTGTCGAGTTTGCTGAAGCATTGCACGCCAAGATTGAACAAGATGGGCTCGAGGCAACATTCCGTCGCTGCACGGGCCGATCACCGGACAAAGAAGAACTTGCTGTTTTCGATGGACTCGACACACAAAGCATTGCTCGCGTGCTGCTCAACTTGGACGAAACCGTGACGAGAGAGTAGCGAGAGGCATGATGCAGACTGGCCCGCAGCCCAAAATAGAGCCATGAATTACGACGACTTTCTAAAACTACAAACGCGACGCCATTTTTTTCAGGACTGTGGAATCGGCGTTGGCTCAATGGCACTCGGTTCGCTGCTGTGTAACGACGGCTATGCGGCGCCAGTCCCGGGAATCCAAAATCCACTCGCGCCGAAGCCACCGAACTTTCCAGCCAAAGCCAAGAGCATCATCTTTTTGTTTATGGCGGGCGGACCTTCGCAGTTGGAAATGTGGGATTACAAACCGAAGCTCGCGGAGCTCACCGGTCAACCGATCCCGGCCAGCTACATTGAAGGCAAACGATTCGCGTTCATGGACAGCAGTCATCGCAATAACCTGCTGGGACCGAAAAGAACGTTCCGCCAGTACGGACAGAGCGGAACATGGGTCAGCGATTTGCTGCCACACACGGGAAGCGTTGTCGATGACTTGACGATCTTAAAGACCTGTCAAACCGAGCTATTCAATCACGCTCCGGCAAAGCTGTTTATGAACGCGGGCACAGGACTGTTCGGCCGTCCGAGCATGGGTTCGTGGGTCACCTATGGACTTGGTAGCGAGTGCGACAATCTGCCCGGTTTTGTCGTTCTGCAAAGCGGCCCTCGTGGACCGCGCGGTGGAGGAGTATTGTGGGGAAGCGGCATGCTGCCGACGTCTTATCAAGGAGTCGCGCTGCGAAACCAGGGCGACCCGATCCTCAATTTATCTAATCCAGACGACGTTTCAGCGGAAGATCAGCGGCGAGTCGTCGATGCTGTCCGTACGCTCAACATGAAGCGGCTACGCGAAACGGGCGACGGCGAAATCGCGACTCGCGTCAATGCATACGAAATGGCGTTTCGGATGCAGACCAGTGCGCCTGAGCTGATGGACACCGCACAAGAATCGGCCGAGACATTAGACCTGTACGGTATCAAAGATGCTGGTGAAGCGACGTTCGCTCGTAATTGTTTACTCGCTCGTCGCTTGGTCGAGCGCGGCGTGCGATTCATCCAGCTTTATCACACGAACTGGGACCATCATGGCGGACCTTCCGAAAACTTGGAAAAGCACCTGCCAGAAGTCTGCAAAGAGATCGACCAGCCATCGGCGGCGCTGATCACGGACCTTAAACGCCACGGTTTGCTCGACGACACGATCGTCGTCTGGGGTGGTGAGTTCGGTCGAACACCGATGGGTGAATTGCGAGAGTCGACGGGACGCAATCACCACATCGACGCATTTGAGATGTGGTTCGCAGGCGGCGGATTCAAGCCTGGGTACACGTATGGCGAAACCGATGAGCTTGGCTTTGGTCCGATTGAACATCCCACACATGTCCGCGACATCCACGCCACGCTGCTCCATCAGCTCGGCATCAATCACGAGAAACTCGCAGTGCGATTCCAAGGACTCAACGTCCGACTAACAGGCGTCGAAGAAGCACACATCCTGCACGACGCATTGGCCTAACGTGGCGTAAGCTTCCAGCTTGCGACGTGCTGTGTCGATTCGTGCACCCTCTGGCCGATGGGATCTTTAGCAAGATCCACTACGAGCTTCCCGAAAACCGAGATGAGTCGCACTACCTGCTTGCAGTATTCCTACGTGTAACGTGCAGCATCGAATCGCAAGCTGGAAGCTTACACCACTCGACGCGCGAAAACGATAATCATCATTAAGGCAACCGTCGGCAAAAAGTGTGGCTCCGGAACCGCTTGAACGGCACGAGGCCCTTTTTCGTAGCCACCGCTGGTAAACGCTCGCACGAAATCGGTGCTGTCGAAATTCCCGTCGCCATTCCAATCGCCCGTTGCCCATGTCGCATCCGTGTCGGCTCCAGCTTCGTACTTTCGCGCCGTGAAGACAACGACAAAGTCGGTGCTGTTGAATTCTCCGTCCAAGTTGGAATCGCCAAAATAGGTTCCGCGAAAGTCATCAACCCAAACAAAGCGATCTGCATCATTGACCACCGTGTCGCCGTTTAGATCGAACGCCGCGTTGTTCGTCCCAGAACGCACTTCTTCGGACAGAGCGTCGATATCGGCGGCGTCGAGCACGCCATCTAAATTGAAATCGCCGGGCAAAAGAGCTGCGGCAAGCGTGCCTTCGAATCGCACTTCCCCCAATCCCACAAATTCGTTGTCGAGCTGACTGTGCGCCGAGTTCAAATCAAAGCGAATCCGTTGTGCCGTGAATGTGTTTTCGAATTCGATAACTTGAGCGGGAACTTCTTGAACGCCTTCTTCGATGTGCAAATAAAACAAACCGATGCCCACGAAGTCGTCGCCATCGGCAGTCGGAGAAGCCCAAATCTCAAATTCGTCGACGCCTCGTTCAGGAGCCAAGAACACGCCGAGCCCGCTCTGATTCTGTTGCCAGATGTGTGCGTGAGTTATGTCATGCAACGCACCAAGATCGAATTCAATGATCTGCTCATCAACAAGCGGAGCCGTGAATAGGCCACCATCTTCATCGAGTCCGCCTGGAATTCCAGCGTCCTGGTCACCACTGTGCCATCCGTTTGCCCAGTCCGCAGCGTTATCGTGGTAATCATCGAGTTCGAAGTCGGGCGTGTCCTCAAAATCGATCAGCCCCGAGCCATCGATTAGTTTTGTCGCGAAGATTTCGAAGCCGAACTCGCTGGTCGCTTTTACTCCAACCGGCGTGATGGCACCACCAATACAATCGCTCTGCAAAAAGATAGTGACAGGCAATAGGCAGCAAGCGAAACGCAGTGAGCGCATGGTAGCCTCATCAGGAAGGATGAATTTGCAAACGGGCATTATTGGCCGACAACAATGCGAAGTCAAAGCAATTGAAACTCGAGCGGTTCAGCGTGCGCCCCAGCCACTTGACTACCCCACTACCCCGGAGAAATAAATCGTGTTTCAATTTATTTCCAAGATTACAAAAAGTCTTGCGATGTTCTCGAAGACCTCCTGCAAAACCATAGAAATGACGTACTAGCACGAGAACGAAACGGTAATCCAGCGTGAATCTCGAAGATCCGGCTTGAGCCCGAATCGCCTTTCGCCGAGACTGTATCAAGTAGCGTCATGTATCGTTTCGTGCTTGAGCAGTCCGCACGCCACGAAGTTGAAATATTTCTGTGTGGTTAACGAACGCAGAGTCTCCCATCAGTGCGTTCATTTTTGGAAAATAGAAATGTCGAACAGGCAGAGCTTGAAATCAATTCTCATTGTGTCCGTGTTGGTCGCCGTTCTAGGTCATCCATGCGTGTCAGAAACGAATCCGGTAACTCCCGATCGCACCGGAAAGGTGGTCGCAGACTTTCAGCTGAAGACTCATCGAGGTGGCGAATTCGATTTAGCGAAGGTCGAGCAGCCAATCGTAGTGCTGGCGTTTCTTGGGACCGAATGTCCATTGGTAAAACTGTATGGTCCTCGACTGAACGAATTGCAAAACGAGTTCGCTGATCGTGGTGTCGCGATTTTCGGGATTAACGCAAACACCCAAGACAGCGTGACAGATATCGATGGATACATGGCGCGGCACGGAATCAGTTTTCCAATCTTAAAAGACACTGCCAACCGCATTGCCGATCAGTTGGGCGCGGAGCGTACACCAGAAGTTTTCTTGCTTGATAAAGAACGACGCATCCGCTACCACGGCAGAATCGATGACCAGTACCTTGTCGGATTGTCTCGCGAAGAACCGAAGCGGCGAGATCTCGCTGAAGCGATCAACGAATTGCTGGATGGCAAAAGTGTCTCGGTCGCGTCCACCGAAGTTGTCGGATGTCATATCGGTCGAGTGAGCAAAGTCGAGCCGACGGGTGATATCACGTACACAAAGCACATCGCGCAAATTTTCAACAAGCGTTGTGTCGAATGCCATCGAGATGGCGAGATCGCGCCGTTTACTCTAACGAGTTACGATGATGTGATCGGATGGGAAGACACAATCGTCGAAGTCATCGAAGACAAGCGAATGCCTCCTTGGTTTGCGAATCCCGACCACGGCAAGTTTCATAACGACGCGAGACTAAGTGACGAAGAAAAAGAGCTGATCTTTACGTGGGTAGAAAACGGAATGCCGCAAGGGGATCCGACCGATATGCCTCCGCCGCCGACATTTGTCAAGGGCTGGCGAATTCCGAAGCCCGATCAAATCATCCACTGCAGCGAACAGCCGGTGTTCGTCAAGGCTCAGGGCGTGATCGACTATAAGTACTTCGAAATCGATCCTGGCTGGACCGAAGATAAATACATTACTGCTGCCGAAGCTCGTCCAGGAACAAGCTCGGTCGTCCACCACATTATCGCCTATGTGAGGCCGCCCGGTACGGAAGAATTCGACTTCAAACATGCTCAGATGGTCGTCGGCTACGCGCCGGGTAGCGATCCGACGCTGTTGCGGAATGGTGTTGCGATGCGAGTCCCCGCGGGCAGCAAGCTGCTGTTCGAAATGCACTACACTCCCAATGGCTCGGAACAAACCGACCACAGTTACATCGGCATTAAGTTCACCGACAAGTCAAAGGTGACGAAGGAGCTTCGCGGAGGCGTAGCCATTCAGCCTGAATTTGAGATTCCACCGCATGCCGACAATCACGAAGTTGTCGCGTACTATCGTTCGAAGCGTGACGAGCTGCTGCTTGACATGACGCCCCACATGCACTTGCGAGGTAAGGCATTTCGTTATGAGGCGATCTATCCGAACGGATCGAAAGAGGTTTTGCTGGACCTGCCTCGTTACGATTTCAACTGGCAACTCAGCTATGAATTGGCCGAGCCAAAACTGTTGCCCAAAGGCACTGTGATTCGCTGCACCGGTTGGTACGACAACTCGACCAAGAATCCGGTTAATCCAGAACCGAACAAGCCGGTCCGTTGGGGGCGGCAAAGCTGGGAAGAGATGATGATCGGCTTTTTCACAACCGTTGATGCCGATCAAGCAGCAGACGCCGCTCGGAAATCAAACGGTACGATCGTGCGATGAAGCACGTTCAAGCCGACATGCATCGCCACACTGCCGCAAGCTGCTTGCGGCAGTCGGATACTTCGGCCGAGGCGTACGCGGCCTGATTGTAAAAGTAGATCAACGACCGAACTTCATTGCCGATGTTCGGGAATTGGCGAATGAGCTTGGTCGCGAATTCGGCTGGAGTTTGACCTTCGTCACGCGGGCACTCGCGTTCTCTAGCCCAAACCTCCATCGCGTCAAAGGTATAGCGAACCAGTTCTGCGATGGGGACGCGTTGAGCAGCACCCGATTGGAATGGATTACGGAACTCGCTGAACGAACGGCGAGTCGCGATTGGATCGCTCGTCGTTTCGTCTGCGGTCTTAGTGTTACTTTTCACTTTGTTGCCGAGCAGCTTCTTTATGTCGCGAATGAACTGACCGATTGCCGACGCAATGGCGGCTCGATATCGAAAAACAAAGTATGCTAAAACTGCTGCGATGATGGCGTAGTAAGCCAGGCGCACAAGGCTTCGCACCATCGTCATCAGATTTGATGCAAAATCGAGCGGCGGCCGACTTGGCGTCTGCTGCGAATTCGTCGGCGACGAATCTATGTCGTCGGACTGCGACTCGGGATCTTGTTCGTCCGCAGTGTCGCCATCGCGCTCTTCGGTTGAGTGTGAATTTGACTCGTGACTCATGGGCTCTTCTGATTCAGTGTGAGTTGCATCTTCAGAACCCTCTTCGCCGGTTTCGATATCAGAAGTGTCTTGGTCGGAATCACGGACTTGTGTTTTCGACTTGTCCGAGTCCGATTGTCCATTTTCACCTTCGTCCCCATCTCGCGTTCTGTCCGCTTCAGCGTCAGTGATTTCGTTAGGCGAATTTTCGTCATCTGGGCCGTCCTTTCCGATTCCCCATTTGCTGGGGGTGATTCCGGTCCTTGATGCGAGCGTTGTGACGGCTGTGAAGAGCGACGCAGTGGGAGTTGGACGAGGCAGCGACGAACACACAATCATGATCACAATCACCAACGCTGCTCCCGACCCGAGCCATGTGGCGACCATCTCGACAGGCATTTGCACACGTCGTTGACGAAGATAGCGACGGAGCTGCAAAAAACTCGTCGCCATCAATAGTGCGAGTGAACTCGCAACGTACAGCAGCAGGTAGCGAAACGCGATGCCGGAATCATTGCGACCTTGCGCCATCAACGCCGCTTGACCAAGTCCAAATATTGGCAACGCGGCTGCCGAAAAATAGACGACGGTGATGCCTGGAGAATGATGCTTTTTGCGTTGCTGTACGAAGCGGTCCCACATTGCGGCAAAGGTATCGCCCTCGTTGTCGTCTTTGCTCGACGGATCGGTCGTTGCTTCCAGCGACTGAGTATCGACCGATTCATCGACTCCCATCGTTTGCAGTAGGCCTTCGCCCGACGCTTGCGTACGATCGTCGATCACGGTGCAATCGTAAGTGAGTCGATGCGAACACCACCAAGTCGCCGCAATTAGAACGAAGTCGAACAATAGCGACGCATCGACAAACCGAAGCAACGCCATGAACGTAACGGCTGCAAGCGCCAAGCCGTATAGTATCGCACGTTCCTTGTCGATTTCGATCGCGATTCGCGTCGAGAGCACCGATCCCATCACAAAGAAGAACGAAACATACTTCAGCCGCCACGCGAACTGGCCAGAATAGCCAACTTCGATAATGAACAGCGCGAGACTCGCCACAAGCGCGATGATCAGCGCGGGCGCAATGCCCACCACAACATAATCGACAACGGTTTGGGAAGGACGACGATTCATTTTCGCCTGCCGAAAAAGTGAATGACCAACCACAAGTGTAGCCAAAGCGGCGGATAAGGTACAAATCGTCAATCAGTTTCGCTGGCCGAGAAAGGCAATCCCATTAACGATCCACAGAACCGCAAAACAGCACGACAGGTAGCTGATTCGTTTTTAGCGAATAAGGATCCTAAAGGTTGGTTTGAGCTGCTCTACGAAATGTCACTTGGGAATCCCAGCGTCATTCCATGCGCTGATCTCAGGCCAAACGTAAACATTATGGATGCAGTCCCCAGTGCGACGCCCAACCAGCGGTGTCTAGTTGTCGGATGCGGCCTTGGTGACGATGCGGAGGTGTTGGCTCAAGCCGGATACTCTACGAGCGTCTTTGACATTGCACCGACAGCAGTCCGATGGTGTTCTACGAGACGGCCGACCTGCTTGATTTGCCGAGCAAATGGCAAGAACACTTCCATCTGATCGTCGAGGCCTACACGCTTCAGGTTTTACCTAGCTCTCTTCATGCGGCCGAGATGAAAGTACCGTGATGAATCGTCCGCCGAGTCGCGAGATCGTGTTCATGTTTTCGGCGCTGGCGAGTTTGCAGTCGGCGACGTACACAAAGTCGGGACGCTGCACGATTTCCGTGATCAACTTCCAGGTCTCTTGGTGAGTGCGGTCGTCATTCACATTCCCGCTTGACGCGTGAAAATAGATTGGCACGCCGCCGTCATCGGTCACGGTCAACGTGTACAGAAGTTGCTTCAGGTCGGGCCGGTGGTCTTTGTTACGCCCCGGACCGGCTAATTAAAATGCTGCACACTCCAGCTGACTAAGGCTCGGATTCATGAGGCGTAGCGAATAATTCGCACCTGCCGCCAATGCATAGGCGGCAGGTGCACTCCATATAACTGAAGGCTCCGCATAATCACGCATATCACTCGGCGGCGTACAAAGAAACACACGCGTCTGATGAGAGAAGTTAAGCATGGCCGAATGGCACTGAATGCGTCGCAAGCGATTGCGGTGTCTTGGCTAAGCTTTGCTGTGACAGGAGTGATTTCAGCTGGCAGGGGTTGGCAAATGAAAAAGAGCCTCGCTTGGCGATGTTCTTGAAAAAAGACGCCAGCTTTGTTCCGCTCACGCATAAAGACATGTGCGATCTGCGCACGATCGCACAGTTTCATATCACTATAGGTAGAACAAACGCAAATCCTTCGTTGCTCGACGATTGGCACGGGACTTGCAACTTACGTGTTGGTGTCGAATTGCATCGCCCGTTAAACACTAATCCTTTCGCCACGATTTCCCTTAAACTGAACACAACTGTTCGTACCGAAGACGGTGAGTTTGAGGCTGGGATTTACTTGCCCCTTCGGCGAGTACTCATTAGGCCCACTCGAAGTTTCGCTGTGGGGAACCTATTCGATGAGACCTAACTGACGCGACCTGCGATGCAATGAACTGTCGCCAAGCTAACCGCTTAGTAATCGATTGGAATGCACGCAACAGGATGCTTGTGATATCGCGTGTGATGCCAAACTATTGCGGGCTGTTGAGTGTCGCTAGGGCAGGAATTTCGTCAAAGATGACAGAGCGATTCGAACTTCAACTAGCTACGTGACTTGCTTGATCGATATGAAAACACTAGGTCATCGAAGTCCATGAATATCCTAATGTTCACCAACACGTTTACGCCTCACGTCGGCGGTGTCGCACAGAGTGTCCAGCAGTTCGTGCGGCAATATGAGAAGCTCGGCCATCGGACGCTAGTCGTCGCACCCATGTTTGAATCGGCGCTCGAATCAAAAGATGGCGTCATCCGCGTCCCTGCAGTTCAAAAGTTTAACGGAAGTGATTTTTCTGTTGCAGTTCCGACCCTCGGGTTTCTTACCAACGCGATCGCCGATTTCTCTCCCGACATCGTACACTCGCACCATCCGTTTCTTCTGGGCGACACTGCACAGCGTGTTGCAGCGAGATACGATATTCCTGTCGTATTCACGCACCATACGCAATATGAGAAATACACGCACTACGTACCTGGTGACTGTGGCGCGATGCGGCAATTTGTGATCGATTTGGCGGTTGGGTATTGCAACATGTGTGACGCCGTCATAGCGCCAAGTGAAACGATTCGTCAGCGGCTAGTCCAACAGGGCGTTCAATCGACAATCCTCGAGATTCCGACTGGCGTGGAGACCGAAGTGTTTTCCAATGGGGACGGTTTGGCATTTCGAAATGAGCACGGAATTGGAAGGTCTGATTTCGTCGTAGGGCATGTTGGGCGATTGGCTCCTGAGAAGGGGCTCAACTTTCTGGCGGACGCAGCTGCGACCTTCATAGCAGATCACGAATCTGCAAAGTTCCTCGTCGCCGGATCTGGGCCGTCATCAGCGACGGTTTCAGAAGCGTTCCGATCACGTGGGATTGCAGATCGTTTGATCACCGTCGGGCATCTTGAGCGACGTGAACTCGCAAATCTCTACAAGGCGATGGATATTTTTGCTTTCGCGTCGCACTCAGAAACACAAGGCATGGTACTCACTGAAGCGATGGCGGCATCGACGCCCGTGGTTGCGGTCGACGCCCCGGGCGTCCGGGAGGTCCTCTGCGACAGTAAGAACGGATTCATGATTTCGGACGATAACAGGAGCCAATTCGTCCGCGCGCTAGAACGCTACTACACCATGTCAAACGAAGACCGCCAACATCTAATTCATGGTGCGTTAAGAACGGCTGACGAGTTTTCGATG
Organism: Planctomycetales bacterium; assembly: GCA_020426925.1. GTDB lineage: Bacteria > Planctomycetota > Planctomycetia > Pirellulales > Pirellulaceae > JAGQPC01. Next base: position 10,395 of record JAGQPC010000244.1, read on the forward strand.
CCTAAGATGGCAAAACGAACTATCGAGCTATACGCGAAGCTGATTGGTATCGGTCGGTCTGGTCCGGCTCACGGTCACGACCTGTGGTCCACAGCGCGGCGGCGAATCGAAGAAGAATGGAACCTTTGGACCAATGTTGGACGCGCTGCAGCAAATGCCTTGCTACACTGCGATTAAAAGCCGCACACCTTAATTTAATTTCGTATAGCAGCCGAGGCGACACACTCTTTGATAACTAGGCAATGGCCAGCAACATTGAAGTGGCTTTTCAGAATTCTCGGGGCAGCGATTGGTTTATCCGCTGTTTCGACCGTACTAGAGATGTTTGTAGCGGACCACACAGTCCGATGGTTGCAGAAATCGATGAGCCAGGCCGCATATCGTTCGTCGAATGCGGGTCATATCTTCAGAAATTAGATCGCCTGCCGCCCGTCATGGAGGCGTAGATCCACAACGTAGCAAAGAGATTCATACCGATTCGGAGTGGCAACGATTGTACGGCCAAGGCCAAACGATTATAGGGAGGTCTCAAGCATGATCACAAAATGGTTCCCTTGGAAATACGTAGTGCGGCGGATCGCGCGCGCTCGTGGGTTCGTGGACCCGATCAGCGTGCTGTCTCGGCTTCATAAATTCGCAGAACCATCCGAAATTATGGCTCCTCTGGAGCTACTGCGGGCCGGCGTAGTGTTTCACGCCCGCGGATTGATGAACTCAAGTGCAATTCAACATAACCTCGATTGGATCTGGCCATATTGGGTTGAAAAACAGTTCGACCCTCACGACGCCTCATTCTTACCAAGGGCATTCTCGATAACCCACGTCAACCTCACGCACCGTAACTGGACTGCGGTCGGTCTGCCTGGGTTTGATCACTTTCCGATCGTCGATCCTCGTGGCCTTCTCACTCCTTACTGGGATGGTTGGTCGATTGACGGTTGGTTGATTAGTGAAGACGGTCATCGACTCATACCGGCACGCCAGCGATCCGTGGATCAGAGGCTCGAATGTGATAATGGACTTTCTGTGTCGACACACTGTGAAGCGTTAGGAATGAAACTGACTTCACAAGTGTTTGTTGACGACCGAGACAATGAATCGGATGTCGATTGTAGGCAAGAGTGGTCAGCGAGGTCAGATAACGGTGGCTGGCTCGCGATATCTGCTCGACCATACAATCCGGAAGGCGTAAGTTTCATTCACGACATTGAAATGACGCAAGATCATGTAGGCTGGCAAATTGGCAAACATGGATTCGTTCGATTCTCCGATGAGATTGAGCGTCACGCTGTATCTGACTATCGGTCGGGTGACGTTTCGTCAGGCGATCTGTCAAACGGGCATTCCGCAATTCACTGCGAGGTCGGGATGGCAACCGCAATGGCTCTGTTTCGGTTAACTCCGAACCAAGAGCGAAGGGTGTTCCTTGCCATCCCCATTCATGACGATACGGCTCATTCGCATTGGCTACGACGCCCTCACAAGACACCGCGAGCGATGCCTTCGTCGCCTAGACCGACCAGCAGGCCGAGGCTGTCAACGGAGCGGCGGTGGAATCGAGCGATCGAGTATTGCGCGAAACTAGCTATCCCTAGTGAGGAATTTGAGTTTCTATTTGACGCAGCAGTCCGTACTTTAGCACTGCATATGCCGGGAGAAATCTACCCGGGTCCCTACACTTATAAGCGATTCTGGATCCGCGATGCAGCGTTCATCATGAATGCGGCGTTATGTGTTGGGTTGACAGACGCATCGCGAAATGCCCTGCCGCATCTTCTATCACGGCAGAGACGCAATGGGTACTTCCAGTCGCAGGAAGGCGAGTGGGATGCAAAGGGGCAAGCTCTGTGGACGTTAAATCGATTCAGGCAACTGACCGGCGAATCACCTCGTAAACAATGGAAGAAAGTAATCGTCGACGCCGTCAAATGGCTCGATAAGAAACGCCTCAAGCCATCGGATATCCGGCGCGGCGCAGCGGAATTCGCCGTTGGCCTCTTGCCGGCGGGATTCAGTGCCGAACACCTTGGGCCCAACGATTACTATTATTGGGACGACTATTGGGCAGTTGCGGGACTTCACGCGGGCGCAGAAATGCTTGAGTTACTGGAGGACCCATTCAACTCCGGCCGCTGTCATCGCATTGCAGAAGAAATGTCCATCGCCATTAGCGAAAGCCTGAAAAAAACAGCTCACATTCGAAAATCTACTGCAATCCCCGCGGCGCCGCACAGGCGCATGGATGCTGGAGCAATTGGTTCAGTTGTGGCTTCGTATCCGCTGCAGCTCGTCGCGCCCGATGACGAGATGATGCAAGGCACGCTTGATTTCTTGGAAGACAAATGCTTTTTCGAAGGTGGCTTCTTTCAAGACATGATCCATTCCGGGATTAATCCTTATTTGAC
>JAGQPC010000245.1 GCA_020426925.1 Planctomycetales bacterium
GGTTGGACCGTTGGTGGGAATGGCAAAACACGGTTCCCTCGGGGAAGACGACCAATGGACGCTTGGCAGCCACCAATATATCCACGGCCGTGTTGAGCGATTGTCGGTCCACCCCTTCGCGATAAACGCTGAAGCCACCACATAAACGCATGGCCAATCCCTGCCATCGATTCTGCTTGAACAAATGCCAGCTTGCCATCGAGTAGATATAGAAATCGAGCTGCCTTGCAATCCAGCCAATCGCGATCGGATCGGCATAGCGGCAGTGGTTGGGGGCCAACAGCACGCTATGGCCACCTTGCAAGCTTTCACGCAGGTGCTCGATGCCACGCACCTCGTGCGACTCGACCCCCTCGGCGCGCTTCAGGTACCAATCGATCACGTGCAGCTTTTGAATCAGCCACGGCGTCCAGTCACCATGGAGCGGCGGAATGAACCGGTAGGGCTTGTCAATGACAACGTTTTGCATTTTGGCCTAGTGCTCTGTCCTTTTTAGATTCTCGGGCTGTTCGTAGTGGACGAGCTTACGAGTCCCTGAGCTTTACCGCATCCAACGGACTCATAACCTCACCTACTACTCTAAAGAAGCACTAGCTCGCATAGCCGCGTGGATGTGAGCGATGCCATTGCCAAGCCGTCGACACAATATCGTTAACGTCCGTGTAGCGCGGAGTCCAACCTAACACGCGCTGTGCCAAACTGCTGTCGGCTACCAACTCAGCGGGATCTCCTGGGCGGCGCTGCTCGATGGTAGTCGGAATTGGGTGGCCGGTAATTCGCCGGCATGCCTCGATGATCTGTTTCACGCTTTGCCCACTGCCTGTGCCGAGATTGAGTTGCAGATTCGAGCTAGGTTCCAATAGATCCAGGGCTTTGAGGTGAGCGTCAGCCAAATCGTCGACGTGAATGTAGTCGCGAATGCACGTTCCATCGGGAGTCGGATAATCGTTGCCGAATATCGTTATGTTATCCCGTTGCCCCAATGCGACTTGCAGCACGATGGGAATGATGTGCGATTCCGGCGTGTGGTCTTCGCCGATCGTTCCGTCGGGCGATGCTCCCGCTGCATTGAAATATCTAAGTGCTGCGTAACCCCAATCGTACGCGTGGGCGTAGTCGGCCAATGCTTTTTCAATGACTAATTTGCTGAAGCCGTACGGATTGATTGGATCTTGTCGTTCCGATTCAGTGATTGGAATGTTGTCAGGTACGCCGTAAGTCGCCGTCGTGCTGGAGAACACGATTTTAGATACTTCCGCAGAACGCATCGCTTCAAGAAGTTCCAGCGTCCCGATCACGTTGTTGCGATAATACTTGTGCGGTTCAGCAACGGACTCGCCAACCAAAGCGAACGCCGCAAAGTGCATTACGGCATCAATGGCATGCTCTTTTAAGACCGATACGACTCGTTCGCGGTCCGCGATGTCGCCTTCCACCAACTTGCCAGGTAGTGCGGCGGCCCGATGACCGTAAACCAAATTGTCATAGATCCAAACGTTGTGCCCGCTCTTATCAAGTAGCCGAGCTGCGTGCGAACCGATGTAGCCAGCCCCACCTGTCACCAAGATATTCATAACGTCGGTTACCCCATGGTTTGTCAATGCTTGCTGGTATCACAGCAGTGACCTGGTTGCGTCTGCACAAACGATTTCACCCTCCCTTGGGAGGGGCGAAGCTGAGGAACGAAGGTTCGGGCTGTTGGCAGTAGTGGCATACCGGCCAGGCTCGCCTCGTCCCCCCTCCCCAAAAACTCGCAAACTCGTTTTTTACCCTCCCTGGGGAGGGTAAAGTCTCTGGCAGCAATTCGCGCAAACTGCAGAGGTGTACATCACAACTCCTTGGGGAAAATTGCGCGGTTGCGAAACATTTAACTATGTAATCGACTTTTCGGTTCCGGGTCTTCGCCTGCAATTCATGCGAACTGCAGAAAGCGGTTTCGAGCGGCTCCGTTGCATGTGTCTGAAAGCGGAACAAACACTTTTCGTCGACTGCAACATTCTCTGACGCCGATTGACTCTAATGAGTTCCTGCTGATTGCATTGCCAGCACATTCGTTCCCTGCGAAACAACCTATGCCGCCACGCCGCAAACTTATTCCGGTCAAAAGATCGCCGGCTATTCAGTCGAAGCAGTGGGCGGAGGCGTTTGTCGATTACTTGCGGTCGGAATGTCATCTCGCCGAAAACACGGTCGTCGCGTATCAGCGAGACATTGCGACATTTTACCGTTGGCTGGACGGACGGCGGATTCACGATCTCACCGTGACTCATCTTTCTGATTACGCCGCGTGGTTGCATGACCGAGACCTGGCGACGACGACGATCTCACGCAATATCGTGGCCGTCAAATTGTTCTTTCGGTACTTGCAGCTGGAAGGCATTCTTCGCGACAACGTTGTGGAATTGCTCGCGAGCCAGAAGCATTGGCAACGAGTGCCGCACGTGCTTTCGCCAACGGTCGTTTCCAATTTCCTGCGTGCCCCGAACTCGCGACTGGACAAGCACTGGATCCGTGACCGAGCGATTTTGGAGCTGCTGTACGCGACCGGTTGTCGATCGTCCGAACTGTCGAATTTGAAATTGGAAGATCTCCATTTAGAAGAAGGCCATTGTCTGTGTCGAGGCAAGGGCGACAAGCAACGCATCGTTCCGCTTGGCGAGACCGCTCAGGAAGCTGTAAGCGAGTATCTGCGGCGAGAACGTCCGGGCCTCGATCACCGGTCGCCGATCGAGCAGCCTTGGGTGATCCTTTCGCGGCGAGGACGACGATTGCGTCGTGAAGCAATTTGGGAGCTGATAAAAAAGTACGCGGTGCGAGTCGGTGTGTCGCCCCAGATCAGCCCTCACACAATGAGACATAGCTTTGCGACTCATTTGCTCGCTGGTGGCGCGGACCTGCGGCAGGTTCAAGAGTTGCTCGGGCACGCAAACATTACAACGACTCAAATCTACACGCACGTCGACGCGTCAAAACTGAAAAAAGTCCACAAGCAATTTCACCCACGGGCGTGAGCCGGACGTTAATAGATCCAAGAGTAACCGAACCGGGCCGAAAAACCTGTGCCAAAGACTCCTGAGCCGTGAACGAGATAAGCCTTGTCGGTGATGTTTTCCAGGTTGAGGCTTAAGCGATGCCGGTTGCAGCAACCGAACGTCTTTCCAAATCGCATGTTCAGTGTCGCAAAACCAGGCGTTCCGCCAACGGGAATCCGTTCATCGCCAATGTCTCGCACGGGATCGAGTCTGTCTTGCCGACGGACCATCCAAGTGTAAATCGAAAAGTAGTTTCGAGCACTGCGATCGCGCCAACGCAAGCCGAGTATTCCTTGCGTCGGTGGAATTCTGCTGAGCGCCGCTTGCGTGACGCGGTTCTTGCCGTAGGTGTACGCCATGTTGCCGTACAGACTCCAACCGTCGTTCAAAAGATACTCGGCGTCGAACTCCGTTCCTTGAATGTACGAATCCTGGTTGTCTCTGCGGAACTGATTGGCACCAGCAGAAATCGGGACAATGTTGTTTTCCAGATCTAACCAGTAAACAAACGCCTGCGATCGCAAGCGATTGTAATTCATCTTGATGCCAACGTCGTAGCTAATCGATCGCTCGGGAGTCAAACCTAAGCTTGGCAAGTCCTGTCCTTGTTGAAGGACGTTCGGATTGTTCGCGGTCAACTCGTCCAAATTCGGAGCGCGGAAGCCTTCGGACACGGCGCCGACAAGATGGAGGCACGGATTGATTTCGTAAACGAGTCCAGCTTGCGAAACCCAGTCATCGTAGTGCGGTGCGATGAACACAGGTGTCCCGTCAACGACAGGAGTTGCCGCCAGATCGATGTTTTCGTAGCGAACTCCAGCGACCGTATCTAGCTTTTCCGTCAGCGCGACGTCCCAGTTGAGGAACCAGCCGATTCGCTCATAGTACGCGTCGTCTGGAATGATCGGGCCGCTGGCTGAACCGCCAAAAGGCGAGTCGACGTCGTCGTGATACCAATCGACTCCGGAAGTGATCTTGCCAAAGTCACCGAGTTCTTTCGCGCCGACGATGTTCAGGCCAACGGTTTCAACGTCGGTCTCCTGAAAACGTGTCGTAGGAACACCACGAGTTTGTATGTCGCGCTGTCGATGATAGGAAGCCGTAAACGTTAAAGCATCGATCAGCTCGTTGGGTTCCAGGACTTGGTAGCGAATGTAAGCGAGGTCTCGCTGCTGAGGGTCGAAGAATCTCGCGCCGCCGATCGTGTTGCTATTGTTCAAATCACCAGGGTAGCCTGGGAATCGATCGCTACGAGGAAGTCCATCTTGTTCAACGTGTTGAAGCGAAATCGTCAGCAAGCTCCGCTTGTCGAGCAGATAGTTCAGTTTGATATCGCCAGCATACTGCTGATAATTCGTGCCTGGCTGTCGACCGAAATCGAATCCTGTGTCGAGATCGCGGACGTTCAGGAAACTGCCGCCAGCGAAGTAACTTGCGTTCCCGGTCCAGCCTTCCACATTCATGCGCGAGTAAGGTGAAGAGTTTGCCGTGTTGTAAGTCTGTGTGAATTCGTGACTGAAGTAGTCGCCGTGGCGCTGTCCGTACTGCATGTCCGGGCCACGCGTAACGACGTTGATAGCTCCACCGATGGCGTCCGATCCCCACAACACAGATCCCTGTCCGCGCACGACTTCGATGTGATCGACCATCCCTGGATCGATCGTGTTGAAGTATTGGTTAGGGCCAAATCGGAAGATCGAATTGTTCAGCCGGATGCCATCAACCAGAATCAAAACTTGCTGACCAGTTACGCCACGCAAGAACGGCGACGCTTGCCCCGCTGCTGTGCTTTGCATCAACACTCCAACTTCTTGCTGGAGCGCATGGAACATGTCGGGCGATTGACTTTCCACCAGGTCCTGGCGAGTCGTGATGGAGCCCGCGACCGGTGCATCAAAAAGCGATTTCTGACTACGCAGAAGTCCTGTGTTGGCTTCCAAATCTGATGATTGCCCGAATTGCAAATCCGAAAGGTCTGGATAGCTTGCGGGCAAATCAAAGCTGTTCTCAAAGTTCGTCTGAGGTTGCGTGGGCAGGGTCGGCTGAGCGAAGGTCGATTCCGAACTGCCCGCATCGTCCGACGCGTTGTCCGATAGATCTGTTTCGGGTTCAACGACGATTTCGGGAAGCGTCGGTTCGGCAGGATTTTCTTGAGCCAGCACATGGACAGTAGTAAGCGCGCACGCAAGGAAGCACACGGACAAACGCCACATCTCGGACCTCTCGCAGGTTTGGCGAACGCCAGAAGTAGAAAAGAGAAGCTAGTAGCAAGCTTCTTCGGATCGAAACGACCCATTTCACCATGTTGACCGAGCCAGCCGCTGTCGATGCCCTGTGTTGCCTATTTTCAGGGAGCGTTAACCGCGGACTTAGAGAGTGAATTCGAAGTCTACGATGCGCTCAACAGCCAAAGAAGTGCTCGTGCATTTCCCCAAGTTGTACAGCTTTAATAGCTGAGTCAGCGCGGTCACATCTGACTGCAAAGCGGTTTTTCGTTCTTCCATGGAAACCGATTTCAGCCGATCTTTGTGTTCGGTGAACTGCGTACCGTCCCAGAGTTCGAAGCTAGCGTTCTCGTCGTCGTGGAACTGGACGTCTCGCTGGCAGACCACTTTGATGGGACCATGAACGTAAAACGTTGCAACTTCGTTTTTACTTTGCCGCGTTTTTTCGCGAGAGTCCCACGCGACGCCGATGAGCAGCTGTCCGTCATTTTCTCGGCGGTAGCGAATGAACCCCATCTCTTCGACGAGTTCGCTTTTGACTTGAATCTGCATTCCGATTTGGACGCGGTCATCGTCGGGTAGCATGATGCCAACGCCACCAAGCGACTGATTGACTAGCTGCCCTTCCCACGTGTTGTCCGCGGTCCAAAAAATAACGCGATCCTGCGCCGGCAGCCGGCTAAATCTTCGGTGATTCGGCTGGCCTGTCATTTCTTGGTTGCCCCTTTACTAACTTGTTGGTGAGACTCAATGCGGTGTCACCTTCAAACTTACTTCGCACAACACGAACGCGACGATTCACGCAATTTGAGCCGCCAAACGTCAGCAGCCAGCGCCCCGATTGTAGAGTCTGAATCAATTTGATCGCCCCAACTGCGGACATACCTCTTATAGCGGCCAACGGTTCCTGATCGCTTCCGTGTCTGTTTGTGGGAAACCGCATTACGAAGAATTGCGCTGCGCGACGGACTAAGGAACTGTCCCGAAATAGATTCCCATTTTGAGTTCGGCTAGCTCAACGGCAGACAAACGTCACTCACGTTTGACCCGTAGCCGCAGGCGCAGGCGTTGTTGTGCGCCGGCAAACGCCTACGCCTGCGGCTACGGGTCAAACGACCGGGGTTCCACAAATCAGGGAAGTTATTTCGGGACAAGTCCTAAGCCGACCTGCGGAACCTGAATCGACAGCAACCACATAGAACGCTAGCATCCGCTGCCTGCGCTGAATTTTTTACAAAACCACCTTCGCAGAATTCCCGTTTTCCGCTACAAGCCGCGTTCGAACTGCATACTTACGTCGCGACCTGTTGGAGTGGCCATGGTTCCTTACACCAGCATCCCGATTTTCTCGGCCGGATTTCTGATTGTCATCGGCGTTTTGATTGGGCATTTGCTTTTCTATCGCTACGAAGATCAGCATGGTAAAGAAACCAGCGACGCGAATGATAATGATCGCGACCTCGACGCCGGTTTGAATCTCCTTGCAACACCCGATGTCCACCAACTCGAAGACAAACTGGCAGACCGAGAGAGCACGCTTCAGTCGGTCAAGGCAGCTCATGCGTCGTTGGAAACTCGATGGCATCAATTGAAGACCGACCACGAACGCGTCAAAGCGGAACTGACGAAGTCAAACCATCAGCTTTCCCAAGCCAGCAAACAGCTGCAGTCAGAACAGCAACGTAGCGCTGATCTCGAACAATCGGTGTCCGACGCGGAAGCATTTGAAGCCAGATCAAAGCAAGCTTCGGACGCTCTGCAATCGGTCCGGAAAGAATACCAACGCAAAATCGAGGCCGAACAAGCCAAAGCATTGGAGTTGAGCGAGCAGATCGACAAGCGCGACATCGAGCTCCGGAAGGCGCTGCAACGAGTTACGGATCTCGAGAAGCTTGTCGCGTCGCAACAGGAAGGCGACACGGAATATCATCAATCACTGATGTCCGAAGTGAAGCGTGATTTCGATGTGAAGCTCGATTCTCAACTGCAAGAGCTCGACCGGCTTTCGAAAAAGTTGACCGAACGAGACCAACAGCTTGCTCGCGCCAACGAATCGCTCGAGAAACTGCGTGCGAAATTCGCCGACAGCTCTGCCGAATCAATTGAGTTTGAGCAGAAGCAATCCAAACTCGCCACCGAGTTAGCTGCAGCACGAGACGAAAAACGCCCGCTGGAAGCGAAACTGTCGGCCGCAACCGCCACGCTCAGCGAAACTCAGCACGACGCCGATCGGCTTACTGCGGCTCTAGAAGACCGGGATTCCGCACAGGTGGAGGTACGTCAGCTCCGCAAGCGAATCGAAGAGCTGACGCTTTCCAGTCGCGAAGCGGAACAAGATGCGAGCGACGCTGAACAGCGTTTGACACAACTTACCGGTGAACGAAACGAGCAACAGGCGATCGTCACGCAGCTTCAAGCCAAAGTTGAGCAACTTTCGACAACGCTTCAAGGTGAGCGGCTCCGCAACGAAAAGCTGACGCAATCCGAATCGGTGCGAGCCGAAGAAGTCAGCAAGCTCAAACGGGACTCGGAGGAATTGACGTTACTCCGTGAAAGCAACACTCGATTGCAGTCCACTGTGGATGAAATGCAAACGCGGCATTCGGTGATGGTGGCCGACCGGGAAGCTGCTCAGCAGGCAAAGGCAAATCTGACTCGCCAAATCGAGCAACTCAGTTCGACCATCCGGCGTCAGCATGAGGAAATGCAGGCCCATGCCTTCCAATCAAATAACGTGCAGAAGCTGCTAGATGCTCAAAGCTCAGACGCCGACGCTCTACGCCAGCAACTCGAAGACGTTCAACAACAGCTGACCGGTGCGACGGAAGCAACCGCTGCGGCTCAACAACAAGCCGACGAGCAAAATCAGCACGCTCAGCAATTGGCCGAACAGGTTGACCAACTCAAACAGCAGCTCAGTGCATTAGACCAAGTTCGGCAACAGCGCGAACAGCAGTTAGGTGAACGAGATGCCGAGGTTGGACGGCTTGCTCGCGAAATTGGAGAACTCAAAGCGTCGTACGAAGGCGCCGAAATCGCAGATCAAGAGTTTCAACAACGCCTTGGTGTAATCACACAGCAGCGAGATTCCGCGCTGCGTCGCGCCGAATCAACCGAAGCGGAGCTTGCCAAGCTGCGATCAACGAAGGCTACTTCGGAGCACACGGAAAGCGATTTGCGGTCGCAACTTCAAGCCTCGCTTCAACAGCACGAATCAGAGCGAGCTCGTGCGGACAAATACGAACACGAGTTTGAACTGCAGCAGCAGGAACTGCACCATCTTCGCGATCAACTCGCGAAGGCTTCGGACGCAGCCAACGACCACAGCGAATTCGAACAAAAATTGGCAGAAGCAACGTCGCGGCTACAACTAACGACAAGACAACGCGACGATGCGATTATGGCAGAACAGTCAACGCGTGAGATCATTTCGGAATTGCGATCAGAGTTGACCGAACGCCTCGAAGCAGTCGAAGCGTTACGCCAAGACAAGGACGACGCCGTTGCAAAAATGAGAGCGGAGCGCCGAGCTCGACAAACAGTGGACCGGCAACTACAACAGCTGAGTGCTGAAACAGAGGCAGAGCTAAAATCACTTCGAGCCCAAAAGGATGTGAACGAAGAAACGATTCGCAACCTTCGGCAACAACGCACGGATTTGTTGGCCGCACAGAAAGGCAACGCGAAGCAGAAGTTCGTGCCGCTGTCCATGTTCAAAGGACTGACATCCAGTGTCGAAGGATTGGACGAGCCAGAAAAAGTGCGGTACGACGAGCAGCTGGGGATTCTCTACAAGAAGCGGCCTACTAGGCGAGACGACCTGAAATTGATCACCGGCATCGCTGGAGTCCTCGAGCGCAAGTTGAACAAGTTGGGCGTCTACAAGTACCAGCAAATCATGCAATGGGACGACGTCGCGGTCGAAGAGTTTTCCCAATTGCTCTCATTTCGCGACCGAATTCAGCGTGACAATTGGATTGGCCAAGCACGACGACTCTATCGCGAAACGTACGAGCGCAAAGCCGCGTGAAACCAGCGCACCGCCGTTTTGCTTTTGGCGGTGCGACCGATTCTACGTGATCGTCACTACTCGTCTGAGTAAGCGTAATCTTCAAGTAGTGGAAGTTGCTAAACTTCCTGGCGGACGGGATCTTTTGCAAGATCCACTACGAGCTTCCCGAAAACTGAGACACGTTGGAACCCAACGTGCTTTATCAATTCGTAGAATGGGCAGATTGCCCGTTCGCGGCACAGTCTTTTGCGACGGAGTCGTTGGAATATATCTCGCAAGTTCAATCGAGCTTCCC
>JAGQPC010000246.1:0-4039 GCA_020426925.1 Planctomycetales bacterium
TCCTGCGTGTCCAGGCAGATCGGAAACGCATCGACTCCGCCAAACTCTTTGAAAAGAACAGCTTTTCCCTCCATGACGGGCATGGCCGCTTTCGGGCCGATATTGCCCAAACCAAGTACGGCCGAACCGTCACTGACGACAGCCACCGTATTCCGTCGAATCGTCAGAGCGAACGCGGCTTCCGGATCTTCATGAATGGCCTGACACACACGAGCCACACCAGGCGTATATGCCATCGACAAATCGTCGCGGTTTTTGATTGGCACGCGTGATTTCACTTCCAGCTTCCCACCCAAATGCATCAAGAACACGCGGTCTGACACATTGACCACTTCCACATCCGGAATCGAACGAAGCGTTTCTACCACACGCTCGCCATGTTCGACGTTGGAAGTACTGATCGTCACATCGCGGACGATGCAGTTTTCACGCGCTCCCACAACGTCAATGGCTCCAATGAGCCCATCAGCATCGCCAATCGCTGACGTGATCCGGCCCAGAAAACCGGGACGATCTGGATAGCGAAGGCGAACCGTAATGCTATAGCCCGGGCTGTGATGACTCATTGTTCGCGTGTCCTTTTTGGTTGGCGATGTTCGCAAATAAGGCAATTCCTGAGCCCAATTTTATAGTCCGGGGCAGTATGTTTGCAGGCCACATTCAAACGCAATTCTCAAGCACCTTAGTTCAACGGCGCGGAAGCAGAAAAAGTCAAATACTCTCACCAAGATCACGTTCCGTGTTTCAGTTGCGGCAGATTGTCGATTATCATGTGACGATTCTTCAGACGACAATACAGCTCGTCCATTGAACTGGAATTAATCCTAACTTGCGGGGCTGCGATGATACGACGCGATGCATTCCGATACACAATCCCAGTGATCCTTTTGGCCGTGGCATTTGCCGATTCGTTGTCGGCTCACGAAACTCTGAAAGCTGTTCGCGACGATGCGGCATCGACGATTTCGATCTATCGGGGCGAAGAATCCAAACCGATCCTGACACAAAACGCTCGCAGCGACTTTCGGCCATACCTTCATCCGATTGTGGCTCCTGATGGAAAAGGCGTGCTAACCGAATACAGCCCGGGGCATCATAAACATCAAACCGGTTTGTATTGGGGATTCACTCGAGTCAACGGCCGAGACTACTTTCATCATCCGGAAGGCGATTACTGGCGACGAGTTTCCTTTGACGTGCTCAAGGCGGAAGCAGAAGAACATGACGCAGTCAAATGGCAAACGATTTACGAGTTGATCGATGCCGAAGGCGAAACGCTGTTGACGGAAACACAAACGTGGAGCATGAAGCTCGATCATGACGAGTACATTCTGGATCTGGAATGGAAAGGCGAAGCTCAGCAAAACGTCACGGTTGGAAAGTACGACTACGGCGGAATGTTTCTGCGCATGCCGTGGAAACCAGGGATCGAAGGCGAAGTTATCAATTCGGCTCGTCAGAAGAATGAACGCGGCGAAGGCCAACGTTCGTTGTGGGTCGACGTCGGTATGAAGGTCGAAGGCCGCGACGATTTGGCGCATATCGCGATCTTCGATCATCCTCAAAACAAAGGTTTCCCGCAGCCCTGGCGAGTCGACGGGCAACTGGGGGTCGGCCCGGTGCGAGCTCGACTGGGCGATTGGAAAATTGACGTCGGACAGAAGGAAACGATTCGACATCAGTTCCGGGTCTACGCCGAAAACTTTGACGACGTGAAGCTCACTAGGAAATGGCAGGATTACGCTGGCCAAGGCGGCACGTGGGCGTTGTGGGGGATCGCTCAACAAGAAGGTCGCCAGGCCAAGTTCCTCACGCCGCAAGAAGCAGTCGAGACGATGACGCCGCAACCGGGTTTCAAAGTCAACGTCTTCGCTGCCGAGCCGATGATCACTCAACCGATGGCGTTTTGTTGGGATGATCGCGGTCGCATGTGGATCGCGGAAAACCGAGACTACGAATCGCGAGGTACCGGCTTTGCCAACGATGGGAACAGTCGGATTCTGATTTTGGAAGATACCGATAAAGACGGAGTCGCCGACAGTCGCAAAGTCTTTGCTGAAGGCATTCCGTTTCCAGCGGGCATCGCGGTTGGATTCGACGGACTGTGGCTGGGAGCTCCACCCAACCTCCTGTTCGTTCCGGATAAAGACCACGATGACAAAGCCGAAATGGACGACATCGAAGTCCGTCTAACCGGATGGGGAATTCGCGACCGGCATGAAACACTGAACAGTTTTCACTGGGGGCCGGATGGTTGGTTGTACGGTTGCCAGGGATTCGCGACTCCATCCATGGTCGGCAAGCCAAAAGGCAAAGGCAAACTGTACAAACACCGCGATCCGTTCCCGAAAGACATCGAGTACGCGGGTCAGCCGACGGAAATCGATGGCGGGATTTGGCGGTATCATCCAACGAAAGATCGTTTTGAAGTGGTAGCTCACGGTTTCAGCAATCCTTGGGGCATCGACTACAACGCAAAGGGACAGCTCTTTATTAGCGCGTGCGTCATTCCGCATTTGTGGCACGTCGTTCCGGGAGGCATCTACCATCGGCAAGGTGGTCGTCACATCAACCCGTACGTCTACAACGACATTCAAACGATCACTGACCATCGACATCGCTCGGCACATGGTGGAGCACGAATCTATCTGTCGGACGCTTTTCCAGAAAAATATCATGACCGAATCTTCATGGCGAACATTCATGAGCACGCGGTGCTGACCGATATCCTGGAGCCAAAAGGCTCCGGCTACGTCGGACACCACGGCGACGATTTTCTGCTCGCAAACAACGCACAATGGATCGGGTTCAGTATGGAAATCGGTCCCGAAGGAGGCGTCTACGTGCTCGATTGGCACGACGCCGACATTTGCGGGAAGGACGTGCTGAATAAAGATACCGGTCGAGTGTTTCGTGTTATGCCTGAAAAATCGCGTGCCCAAGATTGGCCGGGCCGCTACGACGACATATCTAAATTGTCGGACGAAGATTTAGCTCGACTTCAAACGAGTTCAAGTGCGTGGCATGCAAGACGAGCCCGTCTAAACCTGCGCATGCGAACGCACAAAGGCGATGTCAGCGACGAAGCGAAGAAGATCCTCATCGAAACCTTCAATGCAAATACCAACGCCGACCATCGCTTACGAGCCTTATGGGCCTTGCACGCCGTCGAAGAACTGAGCGAACCGAAACTCATCGCGAATCTTGACGACAATGACGAATACATTCGAGCGTGGTCGATTCAACTTCTGTGTGAAGATTATGACGCGTCGTCGGAGGCTATCGCCAAGTTCGAAACGATGGCCCGCGTGGACGCTTCCCCCGTCGTTCGACTCTACCTTGCGTCTGCTCTGCAGCGAATCGAGCATGACGCTCGTTGGAACATCGCACGTACGCTAGTGCAGCACGAAGAAGACGCGGGTGATCACAACATACCGAGAATGATTTGGTTTGGGATTGAGCCAATCGTTGCCAACGATCCGTCTCGCGCCGCTCAGTTGGCCGCTGCCAGCCGGCAAGATCTTGTCACTCGACAAATCGGCCGCAGATTGGTCGACGGAAATAAGCTGCGTGAACTCGTGTCGAACTTGACTCACAGCTCCGTGCCAGATGGAGCTCGCGAGCAACTGCTGTTCGGAATGCGTGACGGATTAGAAGGCCAAACCGATGTCGAGACTCCACCCGACTGGCCGACGCTGTTCGCCAATTATCGCAACGACTCAAGAATCGGACGGCTCGTCACCGAACTGGCTCAACAACTTGGCGATACGTCGGCTGCTGCGGACTTGCTGGCAACAATTGCTGATCCTGATTCGTCCGATGCCGACAAAACGCAAGCGATCCGCGCACTGGCTCTGCAATCAGATCCAAATCTTGCAAGACTGCTGCCCAAACTGTTCAAAAACCAGTTGCTAAGAACCGAAGCAATTCGTGCTGCGGCCGCGTACGACAACGTCGAACTCGCACAGATGCTTCTGCGACAATACGGTTCCTACTCGACAGAGGAAAAACTCGAAGTCGTGCACACTTTGGCCGCACG
>JAGQPC010000246.1:4046-5807 GCA_020426925.1 Planctomycetales bacterium
AAGTTTGGATGGGAATTGACTCTTGCGATCAAGTCTGGCGATGTACCTCGGCGCGACGTTCCAGCCTACGTTGCTCGTCAACTTCAACGAGTTGTCGGCAATGGGTTCTTGGAAGTTTGGGGACCGATCGAAGCGTTGTCCAGCGAAACGAAAAAAGACGTCGCCAAGTATCAATCGTTGCTCACCGACGATGTTTTGGCAACAGCGAACAAGAGTCACGGCCGTATGATTTTCGAGCGTACCTGTTCTGCCTGTCACAAGCTTTATGGCGAAGGAGGTATCGTTGGTCCGGACATCACCGGCGCCAACCGAACCAATCTTGAATACTTGCTGGGCAATATCCTGACGCCAAGCGCAGTCATTCAAGACGCCTACAAAATGGAAATCGTCCTCACGATCGAAGGCCGAGTTTACTCGGGGATTCCGGCGGCCGAAAACGAACGGCAACTACATTTGCGAGTCGCCGGGCAGACCGATCCGGTTGTGATCGCCAAATCGCAAATTGAATCTCGCGATGTCGCGGCCGTATCGATGATGCCGGAAGGCTTGCTGCGAAACTTGAAAGACGAAGAAGTCGTTGACTTAATCGCCTATCTCAAACACCTGAAGCAAGTGCCGAAAGAGTAGATCCAAATCGAATGTCCGATTGAAATGGACCGAGTTCACTCGATACTTCATCGTTTCGGTTTGTCGGAACAAGTTCGCAGTCTGATCCCGCTGCAGAACGCCGGCGGGTTCAGCGGTGCGAGTCTTTGGCAAGTGCAAACTCGCGAACGTGGAGCCTTCGCACTGCGACAGTGGCCAGCAGAACATCCGTCGCGTGAGCGTCTTGAATTCATTCATCAAGTCCAAACTCACCTGTTGGAATCGGTCGGTTCGATCATTCCGCGACTCGTCAAATCGATGGACGGCAAAACGTTTGTCGAAGAGCGAGGCCGATTTTGGGAGCTTTCGGCGTGGGTAGCGGGCGAGCCAAGTTTTCACTTTGCGCCGAACGACGCGAAGCTGATTTCGGCCATGGAAACGCTCGCGAAAATCCACAACGCCGCTGCGGAATTACGTTGTCTCTGCAAGCAGGACGTCAGCCCGGGTCTTCTGCTGCGACGTAACCTTGCCGACCGGTGGACTCGCGATGCGATTTTAAAACTGGCTAGTTCCATTGACGAATCTTATCCGGAGCTCACGCAAGTTTGCCGACGCATACTCGACCATGCGTTTCATCTCACAGACGCTTGCCGAGATATTCTTGCACAAGTTGGTGATGGCTCGCTGCAGTTAATCCCGTGCTTGAAAGACATTTGGCACGACCACGTTTTGTTCACGAACGACGCGGTTTCGGGCATAGTCGATTTCGGTGCAATGCAGGTTGACACGCCGACCGGCGACATCGCAAGATTGATTGGAAGCCTGGTCGAAGATAATCAATGTCATTGGCAACTGGCATTGGAAAAGTATGCTTGGATGCGCCCACTTTCGCTTGACGAGCTTCAATTTGTGCATGCTTTCGATATTGCAAACGTGACATACTCAGGCATCAATTGGATTCAGTGGATTTACGTCGACCGGCGGCAATTCTCTGAGATGTCAGCGATTGCTCGACGTCTGGAGACTATTGTCAAGCGACAGAACTACTTGCGCAAGAAGCTCGGTTGCTAATGCAGCGGCTTCGCAAGAACGAGGATAAATCACTTTACCCTCCCTCGGGAGGGTCGAAGCTGAGGGACGAAGCTTCGGGGTGGCCCTGCAAAAATTCGTTTTATT
>JAGQPC010000247.1 GCA_020426925.1 Planctomycetales bacterium
AAGCTTAACCATACCAAAACAATGAAAAAAAAAAAAAAAAACTTTTTGCGGCGAAGGGGCGACCGAGCAACAACCCGCTCATTGTGCATTTGCCCGATGTGAAGCACTGGAATTTGGCCGCAGCGACATTACCGGATCACGCCAAGTCGTTGCTCGGCGCCTATGCTCCAGGACCGCTCACTGTTGTCGTACCCAAACGCGAATGCATCTGCTCGTTGGTGACCGCCGGGCTCGACACTGTCGGCATTCGAATTCCGGATCACGCGGTAGCGCAAAAGATTCTTCGCAAGGCGAACGTTCCTGTCGCTGCTCCTTCGGCTAATCTGTCGAAGCGACCAAGCGGCACGACGTGGCAAGCCGTGCTCGAAGACCTTGATGGCCGAATAGACGCCGTTTATTGTGAGAACTCGCACTCGATCGGAATCGAGTCCACCGTTGTCGATTGCTGTGATACTGTGCCCGTCGTCTTGCGTCCGGGCGCAATCACGATCGAGCAACTACGCGCGATCGTACCACATGTTCGCGAGTTGCGTTCATCTGGCGCCGTGCACAAGATACCTGTGGCCCCCGACGACAGTGCGGCCAAGTCGCCAGGACTTTTACATGCTCACTATCAACCTCGGGCCAAGGTCTGTTTGATAGATTCGCCGGCCCCCGAAATCATGAATGCGCCGAAACGTACAGCCTATTGCGGCATGAGCGATTTCGCCGGCATTGACGCGTTAGCACTGTCCGCCGTCTATACCACAGTCGATGACTACGCATCAGCATTCTACGAATTCCTCCGCGAGGCGGACCGGCGTTCCGTTTCCATGATCTACGTCCAGCGCGCACCCAGCATCGGCATCGGCCAAGCTCTGCGCGACCGTCAGCGTCGCGCGGCGGGAAACTAACCGGCGCAGCCATCTGTTGGCATCGGTAGAACAAAATAGAATATCGGAGGGTTGACGTCCTCCAGTTTCGTGCCCGATCGCGGACGAATCAGTTGCAGCTTGGCTACGTGAACAGGCAGTGCGGTTGTTTTTTTTTGCAAGGTAGCGGTGTGACCATTCAAGTTGTGGAATTTGAGATCAAGAGGCCGCAAGATATCGCGTGGGCGGTTCAGCGGGCTCGCGTTTTTGGGTTATTGGCTGGCCTGTCATCTCGACGTGCCGAATTGTTCGGCGCGTCCGTTGAGGCGGCGCTGGAACAGAGTCGCGAAGCTGCCGTTGAGCTGTCAATTGCTGAATGCGACGATCGTCAGGCGATACAGATAGTGATCCGCCGGTCTGCTGTTAGCACTCTTCCAGCTGACTGTTCAATTGAATTCCGTGATCGCGAAGGGATCGATCAGGCTGACGTAACCATCGACGGAGGAATTCAGCACGTTACGTTGATTGTGGACCTTCCCGAAACGACGCAGCGCATTTCGTCCGTGTCAGCTTCGGAATGGGCGATCACTTTGAGTCAGACCTCTGCTGCCGAAGCCCTTGTGTCGAATCAATCGCGGATTGCAATGCTGGCGGACCAGTTGGAGCAGGCTCAAGCAGCCAGAACCAATTTGCAGAATGAGTTGGACCATTTGCATTCACTCCACGACACACTGGAGCTTTTGGCGCTGGTTGCCAGCAAGACTGACAATGCAGTGGTTATTCTCGATTCAAATCACTGTGTTGAATGGGTCAACGACAGTTTCGTCCGCATGACGGGTTTTGAACAGGCCGAAGTGTATCAGAAGCCATTATCGCAGTTGCTCTATTCCGACGCAGCCAACACCGAAATCGGTGGTCGAATCGAACTCGAAACGGCCCTTGCAAAAGGTCACGGATTAAGTCAAGAGATTCTGCACACGCGTAAAGACGGGAGAACTTTTTGGGCGTCGCTTAGCGTCACGCCAGCATTTGATGATGAGGGCAGACTGCACCGCTGGATTGGAATTGCCTCAGATGCAACTCGGCAACGTCGCGAGCAAGAACAGCTCTCTCAGGCCAAGGATGCAGCAGAAAATGCTAATCGAGTGAAGAGCGAGTTCTTGGCAAACATGAGTCATGAGCTAAGAACGCCGATGAACGCCATCATTGGCATGGCGGATCTTGCACTGGAAACAGACTTGACCGACGAACAAAAGGAATACGTGTCCACGATTCTGGATTCGGCAGAGAACCTTTCGCGATTGCTAAACGACATTTTGGACTTATCAAAGATAGAAGCGCAGAAGCTTGTCATTGACAGCGTGACGTTTGATCTGCACGAACTACTTTACGATGCTACGAAACCGTTTGCGTTTCAGGCTAACCGAATTGGAATCGACTTTAAATTGGAAATTGCAGAAAACGTTGTGCGTTACGTGACAGGTGATCCGACTCGAATTCGGCAGGTCATCGCCAACCTCGTAGGCAATGCAATCAAGTTTACCAGCGAAGGCCAGGTGACGGTTTGCGTAAAGTCGATCCGAAAATCGAAACGTACGCAGCGGATCTCCATTTCTGTGACTGATTCTGGAATCGGGATTAGCTCAGCAAAGCTATCGCATGTGTTTGAATCGTTCACGCAGGCTGACAACTCTATCAGTCGAAGGTTTGGTGGAACGGGGCTTGGACTGACGATTTCGAAACAGCTGGTTGATTTGATGGGAGGTAAACTCAAGGCGCAAAGTGCTGTCAGCGTGGGTAGCACTTTTACCGTCGAGCTGCCACTTCGCATTGCAGGGGTTACAGATCAAGCGGCTGTACCGCATACGGTGTTGGGATCTGAGTCCTCTCGTTCGCTGCGTGTTCTGGTGACCGACGACAATCGAGCAAACCGAAGCCTTGCGCGGCGCATTTTGGAAAAAGCCGGCCACGACGTAGTTGAAGCCTGTGACGGAATGGAAGCTGTACGAGAGCTCCAGTCGCAAGATTTCGACGTCGTGTTGATGGACGTTCAAATGCCCGATTTGGACGGGTTCGAAACGACGGCAATGATTCGGCAGAGCAAGGATAGCTCGCCACAGCCGTACATTATCGCAGTGACCGCTCACGCAATGCATGGCGACCGCGAACGATGCCTGGCAGCGGGCATGGACGCGTACGTCACCAAGCCGCTTCGATCTAAGCAACTCCTGGCGCTAGTTCATTCGGTCGAAACGATTGACGATGAAGAGCCCAACCGAGATCCATTGCTCGATGGAGTGCAGATGAATAATGAACACGATTTTTCTTTGGCATTGGCTCGACTGGAAGGTGATCGTGAGCTGCTCATTGAACAGATGACGTTTTACTTGGAAGATTCACCGATCCTCGTTCGCGACATCCAGTCCGCGATCGAAACGCAAAACGGTAAGCAGCTTGAAATGTCGGCGCATCGTCTTCGAGGTCTATCGGCAGCCTTTGACGCGACTGGGCTGGTGGAAGTCGCGTCACAATTGGAAGTAATCGGCCGAGAGAACCGGTGCGATACGCCAGCATCAGATCCAGATGAACTGGCTCGCGAATGGAATCGGCTGTGTGGTTCAATTCAGCGGTACATTGCTCAACATCGGTGAGCTTTCGTTGGTGTCGCACCGGAGGTTCAACGCAGTGTGCTGGGTCAGCGGCTGCTTGCCTGACGAATGCAACCTCCAGAAATCAGCCGATTGCAATATCCGAAAAGTCGTATCGCCGCGTATCCTGCGTTAGCGCAGGACGCGAAGTTGATTCGAATTCTCGTTGGCATTCGATGCAGCGACATGTGCATGGCAGTGCTCGCAGTCTAGCAATTGGGATTTCTGCGTCACACGATTCGCAAATCCCAAAACGGTCGTCGCGAAAACGACCGAGCGCGTCTTGGATCAGCTCTAGTTCCTTCGCTTCCGATTCAGCCATCACGAAGTACATCTCGTCGTCGAGGGATTCCGAGTCGTCGTCTGATCCTAAGCTAGAAAGCTCGCCACTAATGTAACCTTTCAAAGTATCTCGTCTGGTGAGAAGATACGCGCGAATCTCGGCCAATATGTTCGAACGCTTTGAATTCACAGTCTGATACTCCCAGTGTCTCGCGATTGTTGAATGATAGGTTATTCGTATGCCTAGGGCGTTTTTATGTCCGTCCGCTCCAGGATCGTCACGCGCGCCATACGGCGTTCGTTTCCATCGGCTAAGTCATTGGTTCGAAGACAGCTCAATTTCGTACAGATCTTCAAATGGGGCTGGTGGTGCCAACTCGTGTATCGACCACAGCGAATGGCTTACCGCCGGAAACATCATCAGCCAAGTAAATACGCCCCACAGGATGATGCTTCCGATTGCAAGCGCCGCGACCACACCAGCCGTAGAAAACTCTGCCGAATCCGAGCTTGCCACTTCCAAAGCTGTCGTTTCAATTGTGGATGCTTGTACTCCGCAGTCCGACGTTAAGGAGCAGGTCAGTTCCGGCCCAATAGTTTCGTCGAACGTTGTGGAAAACGGCAATGTGATCACATTGTCGTCAAAAGAATCGAAATCTGTGTCGGAAAGTACACGTCTCATTGATGTCATAGCTCTAAGGAGGAAACGCCGCCATCGCAAGGCGAAAACCGTGCCAATCTCACGCGTGCTTTCCACATGCGCCGGACACTCAAAAAAATGCCCGGCCCTCGCAATCGCACTTTACAGGGCGGGACATAATATGCGCACAAAGATCAGGATTTGATCGCTGTACCTAGGGCCCCTAAACCATCGGTTCGGGGAGTGCGTCTGTCTTCGGCTTTCCGGTCAACTTTAATAGTCGGTGTCCGACATCGGATCGCACAAACGTGTACATCATGCCGACTAATAACGCGAGCAACGCGGCTGCCGCAGCCTTGCGGTATTCGACAGCCGAAAAGACCGACGCGTTTCCAGGCTCGGGCATCGTATCGGGAGGGACTGGCAGGCCGTACTCTTCGGCGATTTGACTGACTTGCACTAGATGAATGCATGGCACGTCTTGCGTGATGAATCGAGGCATGATTCCGTCAATGCGCTGCAAGCGTCCGGGTGGGCGAAAGTTGACGCCGGGCTTGAACATTTTCTTGCCGAGGCTTCTTCCGACTGAAATCGTTCCGCCGCCTACATTGATGTAGGCCTTGATCGGTCTGCCTTTGGCCTGCTGTCTGTAGATGTGCATTCGCTCGTCGATCGCTTCTTCGAACGACTTTGACTCCAATCGTAGCAGACCGTTTTCTTTGATTGCCTGTTCGATCGTCGCAGAACCTTCAGGCGATAGCCCAAGCCCACGGTCTTCGTATCCGCCGATGGAACACGCGACAGCTCGAGTTTTGATGATTCCGTGGCTTGCCAGTAGGCGTTCCATATCGATCCAAAGGAGGTCCGGGTGATTGGCTCCCCACTGCGATGCGGCTGCGCTTGCAATGACAATTGGTTTTGTCTCCATTGTTTCCAGTGCCGAGTAAACACAGGCATTTAACGCAGGAAACGAACCCGTGACACCGACGGCGACGACGTCACCTTTGTTCACTTTTGCTTTTTGTAACATCTCGACGACGACAGCTGCGAAGTTTGGATTCACCGACGCCTGTTTGGCGGTCAGGTCTCCCGCAATGCTTGTCACCTCCGACATTGGCAGGCCCACCATACCGCTTTCTGTGGTATCGGTTGAAGGATCAATTTCTGGTTGAAGCTGTACTCGCTCGTAGTAAATCGCTTCCATTGCTTCGGCAGCCAACTTTGCTGCCTTGAGCTTAAGGTCGTACTGAGGCTGTTGTCGCACGATCTTGAAGTGTTCAACCAGGAACAGTCCCGCCAATGCCGTTGCGGCGATCAAAACGAGCCCCGTGCGAGAGACCGCTTTCGGGCGCCAATAGACTTTTTTCATATCAACAACGCTGTCCCGAAGATAAGAATCAAAACCATGCGGATCATCACTGAAGCCGCCGTCAAGGCACTGAGCGTTTCAACGATCCCTTGACGGTCCATCCAGATCGCGACCAGTCCGGGGATGATAAAACCTATGACGGCAAATCGAGCATCGCCTGTGGCCAACATGTCGATCGAACTCAGCGAGTTGAACGGAAGGAAGTCTATCAACATCCGAACTAAATATCCGACCAATATCATCAGCACTGTTCGACGCCGGCCATAGACGATGATGAACGTCGACAGTAGGTGTACGAGCAGGTACGTGACGGTCGCTGCCAGCAACGTTAAGGCTATGTCGAAGGGGCGCCCGAGGTGAATCGCGACATAGCCCGGTACGACCATGCCGCCGGCAGCCAATCCGAACAACTCTGAAAACATCAGGCTAACGACCAGTCCGATACCGATCGCCACAACAAGCTGATCCACTATTTCTCTCCTTTGTTTCTTCCGTTTTGCCAGGTGCTCACCAGGCGAAGTTACTTGAACGATTTTAAGCTGCTGCGGTTGGCGAAATAACGCACAAGATCTAGCCCAATCCCAGCAATGTTGGCCATTCCCATCACCATGCTCGATTGACCAGAAAGTTCAACGATCAGTTCGAAAATCTGGTCGACCGTTCGGTCTTCGGCAAAGTGAAGTTTGAGCGGATCAAGGCCGGCGTTTGTCGCAGCTCGGGCGAAGATGTAGGTGCCGGATCCAATCAGAAGGTAGGCGTCCGCAGGGGGCCACGTTGCCAAAACTTTCCCAAGCTGATCCGACCGGTCAGGCCGGTCTGCTCGACAATTGAATATCGCGACGCGACGGTCGACGTTTGGATATTTTTCGAGTGCCATTTTCCAGATGCGTCTTGTCGATTCTGGATCGTTCGCAGCAAAACCGTTAACGAAGTTGATATTGCGGCCGAAAAAGTTCATCTCGTACGCCATCATCGCACCAGGGTCAGGCTTCGCGTGCCACATTCCTTCTATCGCAGTTTGGCGGTCAATGCCCAGGTCTTCGCAAACCCTCAGGGCCAGAGCCAGATTCTCGGCATGTTCGACGTAGCGAAATCCTTCAAGGTCGCTCTTTGAGATCGCAGCAACATCGTCCTCGGTTGTCGGAATCAGAGTTGTGCCCCGGTCTTTTGCTGCCTGCTCGAAAACCGAGAGATGGTCCCGTTCGGCCGTGAAGAGTTTCGTGCCCAGCGGCACCATCCCGGCTAGCGCGCACGCAACATCTCTTTCTGTGGGGCCCATGACATCCAAATGGTCTTCTCGGGCGTTCGTGATAACACCATGAGTGGCTCGCACTAGCTTGGATTCACTGATCCACTGCAAGTGCGGGATCAAGGCCATACATTCCACCACCAAGGCTTCCGTCTCGAATTCGACGGCGGTCCGCACAATGCGTACCTGCTCAATCACATTCGCCCGCGATGGTCGAAATACCGGATACTCCGATCCATCTGGCAGAATCATGCGAGGCAGAGTGCCTGTCGTTTTGCAGCACGTCCGAATGCCGCCTGCTCGCAATCCCGCGGCAATTAGTCGTGCGACGCTCGATTTACCTCGAGTCCCGTTTACGTGAATACGGATTGGAATTCGTTCCAAGTTCTTACGGTGAAACTTGGCCTCTAAAAAGCCACCGGCAATTACGGCACACGTTGTCCCAAGAATCGCCAATTCGGCGCTCATATGAAAACCTCTCATCACTTGTCAAGCTGTGATTAAGGTTCCGGCAACAAGCATTTCCTGTGCCGAATCACGGTCTGCTGTCAACGATTAGGCTGTTTGCAATGTGACATACTTCAACACGCCCGCATGATCGGCCAGAGAGCCTTGCAGTCTGAGTCATGTGCTCCGAATGCATCAATAACCAGTGATTTTGGCGGCCAATTGCTGGCTTGTTTGAGACTCACTTGGCCACCGCAGAATACGTCACGCGAAGTCTAGTGATCACCATTTGCCCAGCGAGAGCAGACTCTATTCAGCCACACGATGACTTGCGTGTTTGCCGGACAGCCACGTCTCCTGGAGGCTGTCACCTGCTGCCTGGGCCATAGCGGATAAGCGTTGCGGTTGACTTCCCCAGCCCACACACAATCCTGTCGTCCGCATCGATTGCGATCGATTGGACCGGACTGCCGGTGCCCTCGAGCAGCGTTCCAATGTTTCTCCCGGATTCCACCTGCCAAAGTTCCACGGAACCGTCTGCGTTCCCTGTCAAAACCGTCTTTCCGTCATTGGAAAAGCTAACGGCTCCCACACGTTGTGATTTTTGAGTATCGATCGCTGACGTCTTGCTAAGCCGATGCGCTGAGAAGATTTCAACCGTCCCGTCATTGTTTCCGGAGGCGAGTCGCCAGCCGTCATTGGATGATGTTAACGAGAATGTTTCACCAGCGAGGTATACACGGCCGAGCTCAACACGCTTTGCCACGTCGTATAGAACGATGAGGCTTTGAGCAGACCCTTCCATGTCCAACGCGAATGCAATCTGCTGCCTGCTTCCCAATACAGCAGCGGCCACAATTGGTCCGGGCATCTCAACCAAGTTTGCGTGGTTGTCGCTCAAATCTACAAGTGTTGCTTTGTCTGCATCTTCTTGTACGACGACAAGCAGTTCGTCTGATACAAAGTCAACATCAATAAGTTTTCCTCCGGAAAATTGCTGCTTGAAAATATGATGGCCATCGAGACTTGCGACAACCAAGCGGTTGCCTGATGTGGAAGCAATTGCTTTAGAATTTGGCGATATACAAATCCGCCGCAGCCACGCAGTGTCCTTGTCTCGCTCAAATTGTTGAATGACCTTCGTTGAGCCGTCCGAATGGAGGATGCCATCACGGCCATCGTAGAACGCGAACGCGATGAGTCCATCCCGATTGCGCGTCATGTACGCAATTGAGTCCGGAGTGTCACTTTGTACCAGTCGTTCAATCCGAGCGATCTGCGTCTGACGTATCTGTCCATCGGTACCGCTGGTAACAACGTGATCTTCGCCGAGTGCCACGAGGCTATTTACGCGGCCGCCGTGAATTCCGCTTGATCCTTTCGTATCAACTTTCAGGTTGGCAGTCGCCTTGCCGGTGAACTTCGGCTGGCCTTCGAATTCCCAATACCGCAAGACTCCTGCTTTAGAGACTGCGAACAGGAGCAGCCCGTCTGTCGAGAACTCGATTTTACTTGTGCGGGTTCTGCCGGCATTTAGGACTACCGGATTTAAAAAGTCATCAGTGCTGCAGACGCAAACATCAAATTGAGAGGAATACGCAAATAGATTACTGTCCGGTGAAAAACAAAGCTGTTCGTCTTTGCGCTCGATCGGCAATTCAGCTGTCGTCGTCCAATCTTTGGTGCAGACGATGCGAATGTAGTCGCGTTCCGGGTGCTGTTCAAAAACCGAATATGCGAGATGACGTCCGTCTTGTGAGAACGCAGTCGCTTCATTGCGACTTTCGCTAGGAAACTGATGGACAAGCGTTCCCTCCGCGTTCCAAACATTTACAGAAGCATAACGAGCACCGGCCGCAAGCAATTCTCCATCGTTGGAAAACGCCAACGATTCAATCGTTGCGTCCTGAGTGTCTAAATCCATTTGCCACTGGCCGTCATCTCCATAGACCGCAACCGTTGACTTTAGCGGTCCACCGTGAGCAACTGCGATTCGCCCGGTCGATCGGCAGACTGCAATTTCGCGGGCACCGCGCTGTAACCGCAATTCCGTGCGTATCGATTTGGATGCAATGTCGACCTGGCGAACAAAGTTGGAACCGTCTGTCACGAACAGGCTCGAAGAATCGTCCGACAGGCAGATGTGTGATTCGGCGCTGCCGGACAGAAGAACCTCGCTATTCGGACTGATCATCCGGTGGAGATATTGCCACTCGAATCCGCGTGGGTCGAAATTGCCCTCATCATATTCGTGTCGCTGCAATGTTTCGCTGACAAGACTTGGCAACTGCGAATGAAGTGCCTGGAATGCTAGGTTCATGTCTGCAGCATAGTACGCGGTTGTTAGGTCTCGCTGGCGACGCTCGAGCAGCACTTTACGACTTTCGGCAACAGCAGCACTGCCTTCTGCGATTTTTCGTGAAGCATCGCTGTGCAGCTTCTCAAGAGCCAACTCATCCAACATGTTTCCGAGGCGCCAGTTGTGATACGCAAGGCCGGCCAGCCCGACAATCAAAAGCACCGCGACAGCGCCCCATAACGCTGCGTAGGTCGGGTTTCGTTTTCCCCAGCGAATCAGTCGGCCGATGGGGCCAAGCGGACGCGCGATCGTCGGTTCGCCATTGAGGAATCGCCGAATATCGGCAGACAAAGCGCCGGCAGATCTGTATCTGTCCAGCGGTTGCTTCTCGATGCATTTCATGCAAATGGCTACAAGGTCTTTGGGGACATCGGCGCTCGCATTGACATCCGGCGGTGCCTCTTCTGTAATTCGCCGAATGGTGTCAGCTTCGGTTTCGCCTTCAAAGGGCAGTCGCCCAGTGAGTAGGCGGTACATGACAACTCCCAAGCCGTAAACGTCTGTCGCAGCACACACCGATTTGGGGTCGCGAATTTGCTCGGGAGACATGTAGCGAACCGTCCCGATGATCTCGCCAGTTCTGGTCTGCTCATCGCGATCCAGAATCGCTTTCGCGAGGCCGAAGTCAGCAAGCTTCACAGAGAACGGAAACTCGGCAGAATCAACATCGCCAACCGGCGCCAGCAGAATATTGCTCGGTTTGATGTCACGATGCAGGGTATTGTGCTGATGTGCGTGTTCGATGGCGTCGGCAAGGTCTGCGATTATTCTTGCGGACTCCATCGGTGAGATTCTTGCGTTCGCGGTTTCCAACCAGTCGGCAAGGCTTCCCCCAGAGCAATACTCACTCGCGATAAATGTGAGTTCGTTGTCTGCGCTCGCGTCGTAGGTATGGACGATATGCGGATGATGGATCTTCGAAGCCGCTCGAGCCTCGCGCAGAAAACGCTCGCGAAGCTTCGACGTAAACAAGACATGAGGTTTCGGAAGCTTTAACGCGACGACTCGATCTAGCAAAGTATCGTCGGCAAGGTAAACGACGCCATGCGCGCCTTCGCCCAGCAGATACGTTAATTGAAACCGGCCAATTGCAATGTCAGTAGGAATTCTCGCTCCGCCGTGACCTTGGTTGACGGCACGATTTGAATTGTTCTTGTCCAGCTCGGATAGCAATCGCAAAACGGATTGTACGCCAGGCGGTAGGATTCCATCCGAATCTACGCTGACCTGATTCCGTTCCATCTGAAGGAATAGTTGTTCAGCACGTTGGGCAAATTCTAAGTCATCATTCCGAGTGGACATCAATCGTCTCCGATTGAGCGCGCGAGGTGTCTTAGCGCACGTGCCCAGTACCGGCGCGCAGATTCTCGCGAACAACTGATCTGTTCGGCGATCTGCGTAAATGTCAGACCGGATTCGTGATAAAGCCTGACGACTTGCCGCTCTGGTTCGGGCAGTTCGTCAATTTGCGCGAGCAGTCTGCTGCTGCGTTCGTTTTGTACGCAGGCGATCAGTGGTGAATTCGACTCGCAAGCAGGTTTCTCGTTGCCCAGTTCGTCCATAGGCACCTCGCGGCTCACCTCGCGTTTTTCTGCGTTCCGAAACGCTCGAGAGGAATCGATCAACTGATTCTTAAGAATTCGGCGCAGCCATCCTTTTAGCGAATCTTCGTTTGACCCGCCAAATTGAGAAAAACCGTTGTGTGCGCTGATTAGGGCTTCTTGGACGATGTCCGACGGTGCGACTTTACGAGACACATCACTGTGAAGAGACGCATTCGCGATCGCCAAAAGATAAGAACGGTATGAATCGAGCAGCTTGGCAACGGCGTCATCGCTGCCATTCTGTGCTTCCTCCCAAAGGTTCGCGGATTTCAAGTTCTTCCTCCCGTTCGACCGTGCCCTCTAAGAATAACGTCCAAGGTGTCCATGCGAAACTCAGAAAGGACGATTCAGGCCTTGGCTGGATGTGCAGCAGCCAATCAGAAACGAAAAACGGCAAAATCGAGAATTTTGTTGTGCGTGGTCGCAGATGATTTCGTTTAGTGGCGCAGCGTGC
>JAGQPC010000248.1 GCA_020426925.1 Planctomycetales bacterium
CATGATGAACTCGAAACTATTTATGGTGGTTTTCACTGCGTGCGTGAGCCTTTTTACGGCTTGTACGTTTGGCGACGACAACCAATTCGGTGTCGAAGATTTTCCGACGTTGGAAAAGGTCGACATCCATTTTCATTTGCACTCGGATGATCCGCAGTTTATGGAACTCGCCGCACGAGACCGTTTCAGCATCCTCAACATCGCAACGCAATCGGCTCCGGCCGACGTGATGGAACAAAAGCACCGTACGATCTACTCGCAACACAAGGCTCATCCGTCGCGCGTCGCGCCGGTCTGTTCGTTTTCCATGGACCGATGGAATGAACCAGACTGGCAGAAACAGACAATCCGGTTCCTCGATGAGCAGTTTGCAAAGGGAGCCGTCGGTGTAAAAGTCTGGAAGAACATCGGCATGGTGGCTCGCGACAAAGATGGCAAACTAATTATGATCGATGATCCTCAGCTCGATCCGATCTTTGACCACATTCAAAAGCGTGGCAAAGTCCTGATGGGTCATCTCGGCGAGCCCAAAAACTGCTGGCTGCCGCTCGACAAAATGACCGTCAACAACGACCGCAGCTACTTCCGCAGAAATCCCAAATACCACATGTACCTGCATCCGGAGATGCCAAGCTACGAAGATCAAATTGCCGCTCGCGACCACATGCTGGAAAAGCACAAAGACGTTCCGTTTCTTGCTGCTCATCTCGCAAGCCTGGAATGGAGTGTCGACGAGCTTGCACGGTTTCTCGATCGCTTTCCGAACGCCATCGCAGGCACCGCCGCAAGAATCGGCCAACTGCAGTATCAATCGCAACGAGACCGCCAGAAAGTAATCTCGTTCATGACGAAGTACCAAGATCGCATCCTCTACGGCAGCGACAGTGGCGTCGGCCCAGACGGCTCCATCGATCAGCGATATCAGTCCATTCGCGAACGTTGGGTGCGCGACTGGCGATACTTCACAACCAACGAAATGATAGAAGTGCCGGAGCTCGACGCCCCCGTCCAAGGCCTAGCGTTGCCGAAAGAAATCGTCACAAAGCTATATCGTGACAACGCGCGAAAGCTTTTTCCGGCGTCGTGGCAGAAGTAAATCTTCGGTCGCCCTATACGACAGCGATTCGAACGAACAGGTCATTCCTGTCCTGGCAAAACCGCTGGAGTCCGTCAAACCCCGTTCAGTACAGGATGTAATTGGCGCAGAGGCTGTCACCACAGATGCCATCTAACTGAGAGCGGAATCGGATTCTCTGTTTGGATCACGAAAAAGAAATCACTAGGACCGAAGGTCCGGGCTTTTGCCTAGCCCAGCCTGCAGGGCTGGGCATCGGTTAAAATCACGCGAAAGGGCCGAAGGTCCGGCCGTTCCCCAGCCGTTGATGCACAGATCCGTTGTGGAATTTCAGGAGTAGCGTCATGCCGCAATCTCACGCTCAGATTTGGATTCACATCGTGTTTTCAACCAAAGAAAGGCGACCGTTTCTTCTCGATTCCACAGGGCGAGAGGGTTGTCACACCACGTTAAGGACAGCGGATGCGTTAGCGCGTCAGTCGGTGGCCACGTAGACCACGTCCATCTTTTGGTTGGACTGTCACGCACGATAACCATTGCGAAGTTAGTCGAAAATATCAAAACGGAAACTTCTAAATGGACCAAGAATGCGATATTCAGTGCACAACGCTTTGCGTGGCAGTCGGGATACGGGGCATTTTCGGTGAGCCATTCCCTGCGGTCCACTGTCGACAGCTACATTGGCAGCCAGGACAAACATCATCAGACGTTGTCGTTTAAGGAAGAGTATCGAAGGATCTGCGCCAAACACGAAATTGAGATCGACGAACGATACGTGTGGGATTAGCGATTTTAAATTTCAGACAATGCAAATTGCCGGACCTTCGTCCCTTTCGTCTGTTTCGTGAATTACGTCCCCAGCCCTCCAGGCTGGGCTAGGCAAACGGTTGGACCTTCGGCCCGATCATACGAAAGATTTTCCGAGTGCCGGTAACGTGCGGCGATCGAAGCAGAACGCACAATCCGTCTCCCAACCGCCCAAGCACGCGAATTTGTGCGTTCGACGCCTACAAGAACTATCACAAAGCGATCGAGCTATGTCGCCAGACCTTCCAATGGCCCTTTGCTGTCTTGAAACTGTTGATGAATTCCAAAACGATCCAACAAGATTGTAAAAAGATTACTGAGCGGAACTCCGTCTTTGTATGCCAGATGCTGACCGAGTTTGAAACCGAGCGATTTTCCGCCCGCGAACAAGATCGGCAAGTTCTGAGCGGAATGTCCTCCACCTTCACCGCTGTTCATTCCGCTGCCGTACACAATCATCGTGCGGTCGAGCAGTGTTCCATCGCCTTCGCTTTGCGATTTCAGCCGCCCGAGGAAATGCGCGAACTGAGTCAGATAATACTTGTCGATTCGGAACAAACCTTCCAGCATGTCGGCGTCGCCACCATGGTGCGAAAGATCGTGATGATTTGACGACTGCGTCAGACCGAGGTTGCTTAGCCAGCCGCCGTGTGCTTCGCGGGCCATCTGGAATGTCGCAACTCGAGTCGTGTCGGTTTGAAACGCTAGATACATCAAATCGAACATGATCTGGTAATAGACGTGACTTCCAATATGGTCGCTTGGATCGGCATCGAGCGGCATGTTGCTTCCACTGACTTGAGGATACGGAATATCGAGCCACTGCTCGGAACGTTCAACGCGTCGTTCGATTTCACGGACCGATGTCAGATATTCATCCAACTTCCGCTGATCGCTTGCACCGAGCTTCCTATTCAGCGAATTCGCTTCCGCAATCACCACATCAAGGATGCTCTTGTTTTCCGCAATCTGTTTTTTACGTGCCGCACGAGCGTTTCCGAAATCCGCAACAAACAGACGCTCGAAGACGGCGCGTGGCCTACGTTCGGCTGGCATCGGAATACCTTCTCGATTGAACGCGAGCGTTTGCGTGTGTCCGGGATTGCCAGTGCCACCTGTGGCGGAAATCTCGATCGACGGAAACCGCGTCACAAGCCCCGTCTTTTCCGCAATCAATTGGTCGACAGAAATCGAATTCTTGTAATCAAAACCAGGCGTTCCGCCCAGGTCTTGCCCGGTGAGAAACGTATCGCCTCCCGAATGTCCACCTTTTGTTTTTGGATGAGACAACTGCGACAGCACCGAAAAGTCATCGCGAAATTCGGCAAGCGTTTGAAGCGTCGGCGACAGCGTGTAGTTTGAGCCTTCATCGTCGGGCACCCATTTTCTTATGTTCACACCGTTCGGAACATAGACGCAAGCCAACCGCGGCGGCGGAACGTTTTGTTGATCGGCCGCCACGCCTGGATGAGACATCGCGTCAAGAAGCGGAAGCCCAACCGCCACACCAGCGCCACGTAAAAACGTTCGTCGCGACAACGCCCAACTACATTTCATGGCTGTGCTCCGATGGTTTTGGTTAAGAATTGTTCCGACGTTGCAATTTGTTTAATGATACCTCGAAGCGTCGATCCATGTTTCGGCAAGTCTTCCACGATGTTCAAGATCGTTGGCCGGTCCGAAATATCCAATCCACGGCCAAGAGCATAAATCATCATCTTTTTTACCAAACAGGTGTTAAACAGCTCCTGCTTCCGCAACAAGATTTCTTGCAACTGCTGGATGTTTTGGAAAGAGCTTCCGTCCGGCAATTGGCCGTGCGTGTCGACCGCTGGATCGCCTTTTAGCACTTGGCCGTTGTAACCAAAACCTTCGTGCGTTCGCCAGCGTCCGATGGCATCATAGTTCTCCAACGCGAATCCAAGCGGATCGATCTTGTCATGACAACTCGCGCAAGCCGGATTCTGCCGATGAGCATCCAGTCGTTCTCGAACCGTCGCTTTGTCGATGCCGGGCACGCCAGGTTTGATGTCGCCAGCGTTCGGCGGAGGAGGCGGCGAAGGAGTTCCCAACACGCTCTCCAGGATCCACTCACCACGTTTTACAGGCGATGTACGAGTTCCATTTGATGTCGCCATGTGCACACTCGCATGCATCATGATCGGACCTCGTCCACTGTTCGGACCAAGATCCACTCGCCGAAAATGATCGCCTTCTATTCCCGACAATTCGTAGTGTCGCGCAAGCCGTTCGTTAACAACCGCAAATTCGGACCGCACAAAGTTCTGAATGGGCAAATCGTTGTCCAATAGCTCGCGAAAGTACGCGACGCTCTCGTCCGTCATCGACGTCAGCAGGTGCTCGTCAAAACGAAGATATTTCCGCTTGTCGGGCAGGACAGAATTGAGATCACCAATTCGCAGCCACTGCGTTACAAAACTCTTGACGAACTCGTCACTTCGTTTGTCCGCCAGCATTCGGTCGACTTGCTTGAGCAGAACTTCGCGTTTGCCAAGTTCGCGATTTTTCGCAAGTCGAAACAGCGCGTCGTCAGGCATCGTGTTCCACAGCCAATACGACAGACGACTCGCCAGTTCGTAATCGGTGACTTGGGCACGCTCACCGTGAGCCGGCGCCTCCTCCGCCAAATACAAAAAACGAGGCGAAGACAAAATCGCGACCAACGGCACTTCTAGGGCTTCCTCGAGCGAATCCGATTCCGCCCTCGCCTTTTCATACAGTGCCATCATTCGGTTAACCTCCTGAACTTTAGGAGGTCGGCGATACGCCCGATGAATGAACGTCGCAATGATTTTTCGAGCACGATCTGGATCATCTGGCTTAAATGACCGCAGGACCATTTTGCGGCTCTTCGGGGGCCATTGCTCGTCGATCGGCCCCTCGATCTCGAACCAGTCGATCAAGAGTTCAGGTCGTGGAAACCGAGGATCGAATAGAGTCGTCCTATAGGACGCGTATTCCGGAATGTTGTAGTCGTTCGCGATGTTGATATTACATTCGTTGTCTTCCAGGTAAACCGGAAACTCGAACACCTTCGGTTGATCTTTGGGAACGTCGACATCCACAGCTGGCAGCGAAAGCGTGCGATTAATCGTGATCTGCATTCTTGGCGGTCCGTAGTTGTACGCCGAATCCTCGCCAAAATACTCGCTCACTTGCTGCCGCTTTGTGTTTTCCCAATACTCTTTGCGACGGCGGCGCAGGTCATCGTCGTCTGCTTCCGCGATAAGCTGCTGATAGTGTTCTTCAAAGAGCTGCACGGCCGCTTGCTGAACTTCTGCTCGCTTGGGAACATACGAGGCAGCGCGAACTCTGATGACATAACGCCCTGGTCGATGTACAAAGAAGTTCCGCACTCCAACGTGCCGCCGTCTTTTTTCGCGAATCACCGCGAAATCGCCCCGAGCCAGCATGTCTCGCGCGTACACGATCGCGTACTCAATTTCCCGGCCACGACGATCCGGCTTTGTCAACCGCTGATGCCGATTCGTTCGAGCTGCGGTGTCCGGTTCAAAATGCCACTGAAACGGAACGGGCTGAACGTCGTACAGATTCGCACGAGCAACGATCTCACGCGCGGCGTCCAGGTACTTTTCGATATGCAGAGGTGACAAGTTGAGCGCGCTACCAACATTATTGAAACCGAAACCAGATGGATCTTCAGGAAACGAATCAGCCGGCGCGAAATCGACGCCAACGAGGTCACGGATCGTGTTGTTGTATTGGTCTCGGTTCAGCCGGCGGAGAATCGCGTGGCCGCCGTTACGATGCTTCCGCTCGATCGCCGACTGAAGCTGTTGACTAATCCAATCAACGACTCGGGCTTGTTGTCTTTTGTCCGGTCTCGGTTCGTTTTCCGGCGGCATGTCACCACGGTTCAATCGATCGAGCACTTCTGTCCACCGCTCTGCGATCGACCGATCGTCGAATTCGTCGCCCAACGAATCGACTCGCATTTCTGCTTCTTGCGTTTCCGGCCCGTGACAAGAGACGCAATGTCTCGCCAGAAACGTTTTGACGCCCGGAGCCAAGTGGACCGAATCGTCGGCGTTCGCGTGAATTCGACCAGCGAATAAATAAGTCAGCCAGCAAAGCAAGGTCCAACCGATCTTCACCCTCCCTCGGGAGGGTCGAAGTCGAAGAATGAGACTTCGGGGAGGGGCTGTTCGCAATCGGTTACTGAAGTTCGATTCGGTCAACTGTAAACGTTCTGATCGACAATGTTGCGAGCGGCATTCGCTTGAAGTTGGAATCTGGTCGCTTGTCATCGCCACAGTGCGATTGTTGATCGCCCCTCCCCAAAAACTCGCAA
>JAGQPC010000249.1 GCA_020426925.1 Planctomycetales bacterium
GGACCATGTCATTGTCTGCAACCGCATCAAGCCCCACACCGATTTCACGGGCGACATACAAAGTGGCCTGATGAAGATGATGCTGATCGGGCTCGGCAAACATGACGGTGCCAAGATCTACCACAAAGCGATTCAAGATTTCAGCTTTGGTCAAATCGTCCGCAGTGTGGCCAGTGAAGTTGTCGAACGTTGTAAGATTGCCGGCGGAATCGCGATTGTGGAAAACGCCTTGGACCAAACCGAAATTATTCAGGCAGTTCAGCCAGCCGATTTCGAACGGCATGAAAAAGAGTTGCTGCAAATGGCCATTCAAATGATGGCTCGTTTACCATTTGAGCATGCGCACATCTTGTTGGTCGACCGCATCGGCAAAAACATCAGTGGTACCGGGATGGATACGAATGTCGTTGGGCGGAAACACAACGACCACGAGGCGATCGAAGGAGAAGTTCCCAACATCAAGCGAATTGTAATTCGAGGCCTCACCGAAGAAACGCATGGAAACGCTTGCGGAATCGGCATGTGTGAATTCGCTCGCACGGACGTCGTCGAACAGGTTGACTTTGCAAAGACAGCGACCAACTGCATCACGTCCAACCACGTTGGAGCAGGCATGATACCGCTCCATTTTGCCACTGACCGCGAGATTCTCGATCAGGCCTTGACCACGATCGGCCTGACGCAGCCGCGAAACGCAAAACTGATGTGGATTCGCGACACGCTCGATCTGGAGTACCTGGAGTGCTCGGAAGCTTATTATGCCGAAGCGGCTGACCGCGATGATCTGGAGATCGTATCTGAGCCTGCTGACATGCAGTTCGACGAAATTGGAGACCTCGTTCGTCCAGAATCGGCCGCCGTATAGCGTTTGGCAGAGCTGGGAACCAATGACGCGTTTTTCCGGATGCACGCGGTCTAGCTGACCTGGACGCAAGCACTGCAACTGTTATAGTTTAGGCAAGTTAGTTCTATCGTAGAGCAATCTTTGGGCGAATTGTCGCCGGGCAGATTGAGGTTTAAACAAAAAGAGTCGTATGTCCAAGAAAGAAGAGCCATTAGAAGTGGAAGGTGTTGTCACCCAAGCTCTGGCAAACACCAAATTCCGAGTGCAAGTGGACGATGGCCCCGAAGTGATGGCTACCGTCGCTGGCAAGATGCGAAAACACTTTATTCGAATCGTTCCTGGGGATCGTGTCCGGGTTGAACTTTCGCCCTACGATCTGTCCAAAGGACGCATCGTCTACCGCGAACGATAAAACTCTCTGAGACGCCTTGCTTCGGCGTCACAACGCCGTGCTGTGCAAATCTACCGATCCGTCAGCGACGGTACGTGCGGCGAATTTGTTCGTTTGATATGTTGTCTGACGATCATACTTCGTCTTCTTGCAAAGGATCGGTACAGATGTCGCTGCTTAGATGCTCGTTCGTGCAATCGGTGTTCT
This sequence comes from Planctomycetales bacterium, assembly GCA_020426925.1. GTDB lineage: Bacteria > Planctomycetota > Planctomycetia > Pirellulales > Pirellulaceae > JAGQPC01. The sequence goes on from JAGQPC010000249.1 coordinate 1,443, forward strand.
TGTGGTGCCTCTCGATTTCAGCGATTGCGGACGAAGGCATGTGGTTGTTTGAAGACCTGCCGGTCGATTACCTGAAATCAAAATATGGATTCGCGCCGACCGAGGAATGGGCAGAACACGTTCGACTTTCGTCGGTTCGATTTAACTCGGGTGGATCTGCGTCGTTCGTATCGAGTCAAGGTTTGGTGCTGACCAACCATCACGTGGCAGCCGACACATTGCACAAGCTTTCGTCGCCGAAAAACAACTACGCCGAAGATGGCTTTCTTGCCAAGAATCGAGACGACGAAATCAAAGCTCCCGATCTCGAGCTGAATCAGCTTGTCTCCATCGAAGACGTGACAGACGACGTGAACCAAGCCGTCACGCCGGGCATGTCGCCCAGCGAAGCATCGAAAGCTCGGCAAGCAGCCATGGCTCAAATCGAAAAAGCGTCGCTCGACAAGACACTGCTCCGCAGCGACGTGATCACACTCTATGGCGGAGCGAAGTATCATCTGTATCGCTTCAAAAAATACACCGACGTTCGATTGGTCTGGGCTCCAGAAGCCAAGGCTGCTTTCTTTGGTGGTGACGCCGACAACTTTGAATACCCGCGTTATTGTTTAGACGTTACTTTATTCCGAGTTTACGAAGACGGAAAGCCTGCGGAGATCGACCACTTTCTGAAGTACTCTGCGAATGGCGCGGCGGACGGCGAGCTAGTTTTTGTCTCAGGCAATCCTGGCCGCACACAGCGCATCTTCACGGTTGACGCACTCAAGTATCTTCGCGACCACCGCATGCCGTACATTCTTGACTTGTTGCGCCGTCGAGAAATTCTGCTGCAGCAATTCGGATTCGAAGGCAAGGAACAAGAACGACGAGCACGCGACGAGCTCTTTGGAATTCAAAACGCTCGTAAAGCGTACACCGGCATGCTGCAAGGATTGCAGAATCCAGAGTTCCTGGACCAAAAAAGTGCGCAGGAAACCAAACTGCTCGCGACTCTGAATGCGGACGCAAAACTACGGTCATCTGCGACAACTTGGGACACGATCCGCGATGTCCAGAACCGCCAAGCGGAACTGCTCGGACAATCTGCTTCGTTCAGTCGCATGTCTCGCCTCTATTCGATCGCCGAAAGTCTGGTCCTGATGGAAGCGGAAGACAAAAAGCCAAGCGAAGACCGGCTTCGCGAATTCAGGGATTCGGCTCGCGAGTCGTTCGAACAACAACTCTATTCCCCCGCGCCGATTTACGAAGACCTGGAACAAGTGAAACTTGCCGATTCGATCGCGATGTTTGTGGAAAAGCGAGGCGGCGACGATCTGCTCGTTCAACTGGTCCTGCAGGGAAAGAGCCCTCGCGACCGCGCTGCGGAACTCGTTGGCGGCACCAAACTCGGTGACGTCCCAATTCGAAAAGCAATGGCAGCCGACGGCATCAATGACGCGGATCCGATGATTCAGTTGGCTCGAACATTAAATTCAGAGTACCGCCGTTTGCGCGAAATCGACGAAGAACTTACCGAGATTGAACGCCAAGCCTACGCAAAAATCAATGAAGCGACGGTCGCGATCCAAGGCACATCAACCTATCCAGATGCAACGTTTTCTTTGAGATTGGCGTTCGGGACCGTCAAAGGCTATGTGGAAGACGGAAATCAAATTGAGCCTTGGACCGATATGGCCGGGGCGTTCAGCCACCAAGAATTCCACGAATCGAAGGGCGATTGGGTTCTACCCGATTCATGGCACAACAGCCATGACAAGATCAAGCTCGACACGCCACTGAACTTCGTATGTACGGCCGACATCATCGGCGGAAACTCAGGCAGCCCGGTCGTCAATAAAGACGCTGAACTTGTCGGAGTGATTTTCGACGGAAATATACAGTCACTCACAAGTGACTTTTTCTATTCCGACAAAGTCGGTCGCGCAGTCTGCGTTCACAGTGGTGGAGTCCGCGAGGCACTACGAAACATTTACGATGCAAAGCACTTGGCGGATGAACTAGGACGATGACCTCTCCGCGTTTTTGGGCGATCTGGTCGGAATTGCTAATTGCAACGCCGAGTGCAAGGTGCAAAAGCAAACGGCGATGCATCCAACATGAACAAACGATTGGTATTGCACGCTTACGTCTCGCAATGGAACTGCTATGCGAGTTCCTAACATCGCCGCCGTCCATTCGCCCATGGTCGAGTGTCGAATCACCACGTTACCACCAAATGCAGACAGAACGAATACGCCCAACGTTCGAATAGTAGCCCTCGAATCCAATAACTTCGCCATACAACAACTAAGGCCAATCGCGATTACAAAGTAGACAATGAAATTCACGATCTGCGCGGCAGGATTGACTTTGCGAGTCGCGGTCCAATCGCTATCAGGAAAGTTGTATTTGTACTGCGAATCAATTTGGACAGCTTCAAGTGGCCATCCCAAGCGTCTTCGTTTCTTGTAGTTGTGATATCGAGGAGGATCTCCAGGCTGGCGAGGGGACTCGATATTTCGCGATTCGATCCAAAGCCAAAACGAACAAAGCACGAACAGGCTGCACATTATTCTGACGGCGGTCCGACTGTTTGACGCGTTCATGAGACATTCTCCGTCCTATCAGTCCGTCACGAACTCCATGACTTCCACGACCTTGGGGTTCGGCTTTTTGACTGCTTTCGCCTTCAAATGAAGCGCCGCGTAACGTTGACCGCCTCGTTTTTCTGGGATGCGAATGTTGTCTCCCTTTTGCAAGATCGGGCGGATGTCGGGCATGCTACCGAACGAATGCGTGCCCGCAACTTGGCACGGATACCATTGACCGTTCTTCTGCTCATCTTCCAGATAGAACTCGGGATAACAATGGTCGGTCACCCAAACCATTCTGGCTGGGATATTTGCGGCACGGCACATGGCGATAAACAATGAAGTCATTCCTTCACAATCGGCGACGCCGTCTTTGAGTGACTCAACGGCTCCTTTCAATTCCGATTCACGATAGGTCACTTTCGAACGCACGAACTCGTAGATGGCGGACGCTTTTTCCCATTCCGTTTCAATGTCTTTGACGAGTTGTTTTGTTTCCGTCTGAATCGTTCGGTTTCGCGATTCGATTTGCGGACTCGCCTTTAAGAATTTGCTGAGTTCTTTAGGAACCGGTTTCGGAGCGACGAGATTCTTCGTGTCATCCGGCCCAATAATCGCGTGTCCACGAACTTCGTATGTGACCAACGCGTACGCTTCTTCACCAGCATCAAGACGAGGAATGATTGCTACAAGTTGCTTGACGCTGTTTTCTAGTTCGCGATATTCGAGCTTTCTCACGTTATTGGAAACGTCTTCCTCAATCATCTTCACTTGTTGCTCGGGCCAATCTTTCGGAACTGGCAACGAGATGATCATGCCTCGACATGGCCCGCCTGCCGTGACTCGCACTCCGACTCGAATCTTGTTTGTCAGCTCTCGCCCAAATTCGACGTTGTATTTAACTTCGGGGGTGGTCTCGTCATCTGTGCTGTCGTCTTGCAGGCTTGGTGACTGAGCACTGGCGATAACGGACGCGAGCGATACGATCAAAGCGGCACAAAAAAAATGTCTCATCGACGAATGTTCCTAGATGTGGATCACGTAATTAGATTTTGGAGAGCGATGCGTCAGTCCTATTGTAACTTTTCTGGCACGCCATCTGCAAAAAAGAGTGCCGCACGTTTGATCTGTAGCTGCGGATGATGCACAAAAACACCACGGTTTCACGGAGAATTCGCAGTCGTAGCGTCAGTGCAGCGAAGCAAAACCTAGCATCAGAAAATCGCACGGCGACTGCGACATAGCGGTTGTAGTCGCGGTCGTAGGTCGTAGGAGGCCGTGCAGCTTAACTCACCTCCCTTGCTTTACCCTCCCTCGCGGGAGGGTCGGAAACGAGCGTTAGCAAGTTTCCGGGGAGGGGCTTTTCCTGAACTACGTTTTCGACGTCAGCCCTCTCCGCCGCTGCGCGGCGACTCTCCCAGAGGGAGAGTAAAGTAGCGTCACGCTGCACAACCTCGTAGTCGTCGGGTGGGTGAAGCGAAGCGAGACCCACCATCGCAAAACGCGCCGAGCACAAAATAGCGAAACCCAAAATCAATCATCAATGATCGTGCTGGGTTTCGCTTCACGCTTTCCTGATTGAAACATCTATCGATCAGACGATACAAACGCGTCTTCGATTGAACACGAAAAACAACGCAGCAAATGTGATCGGCACATACGATTGAGGCTCTGGAACTGCTTGCACAGCCGACACTTTGGCGCCGCTATACGAAGCGTTCATGAACGCGTGGACAATGTCGGCTGACGAGAAGTCTCCGTCTCCGTTCCAATCGCCCGTCGCCCACGTCGAATTGAATTGCTTGGTGTCCTCGTATTCGCCGAATTGAAATACTTGAACGAGGTCACTCGAATCGAAGCTTCCATCAAGATTGGAGTCGCCGAATTCTGATCCAGCCAGTTTTTCGACCCATACGGTCCGGTCATCTAGATTGACCAGCCTGTCACCGTTCAAGTCCATTTGAACAGCGTTTTCACCAGACCGAATCTCTTTGGTAAGCAAATCGATGTCGTGCGCATCGAGGTTCCAGTCATAGTCGAAGTCGCCTTTTTCACGTTCAGTCGGTATCGTCGCCATGCGGAATCCTTGAGCTTCATTGAAGCACTGCCAAACCGTCCCACAGTTTTCGATACCGGCATAACCTCTCCTGTCTCCGCTCATCAGCCAATGCGGATCGTCCCAGCAGGCGCCACGGGCGCCGCGGAATGATGCCGTTGGATCTCGACGGGGATCTACAATGATCGACTCGTTGTATTCCCAAACGTTTCCCCCCATATCAAACAAGCCGTAATAGCTAGTGCTGCCTGCCGTACCGACCACGTGCGTTTGACCATAGAACCCGTTCCATTGGGAGCCGTAGTCGTAGTTGGCGACATTGGGGCCGGCATTGGAAACTGCGCCATCCTCACCAGTCTGCGATTGGGCTGGAACTTCGTCGCTCATGGTAGGGTAGAACCAGTAGTGGTCGTTTCCGCCGGGACCGCCTTCAGCCTGCGTGCGAGGATCGTAGTACGCTGCTTTGTACCATTCGTTTTCGCTGGGCAAGAACCAAACCGCATCAGGATTTCGAGTCACGGAGAAATTGTCGGGATACGTGACTCCGCCCAATTCATACGCGCCCGATTCAGTTGTTT
>JAGQPC010000250.1 GCA_020426925.1 Planctomycetales bacterium
CAACCCATTTCCGGCCAGACACTAGGCTCCTGAGCCGGTCGAACGGCTGCGCGACGTCGAGGCGCGCATTCGCGTGCGTTTGAAAAGCAACTCGATTTGGCAGCGCATACTGAGTTCGTCAAACGCGGCTCAGAACGCAACTTCGCCGCTTGCACACTCGCTGACGTGTGACGCCGTCTCTTTTTAGTCATTTGAAAGTCCTCCCGCCTGTCATGGTCTGCTAAAGTTTCATGCCACCCCGATCAGTCTTGGGGGAGCAATTCAGTCGCAATTGACACGCCGGCAATATCCGAAAGCGCGATGCACAGTTTTCGAATCGTGCCGTCGACGGCGTAGAGTGCCATTTCTAGTCACATTATTTGTTTTTTCCTTGAGACCAGCAGCATCCAACCGGGCTTGTTTGATGCATCAACAACGTCGGCGTACGGTCTCGTTCGATCGCTATAATATTGTGAATGAACGAGCCGCTGACTAGCTTGGGTGTATCGGATTTGCAATCGAATGGGTGATCGCGAAAACTCGCTTGCAGGATTCATCAGCTGTCGGCATGTAACTTCGCATTCGGAAGTTCCGGAGCCTTGGTTCTACCTTTCTTGAGGTCGGGCAATTTGAAAACGCATTCGCGTATCCGTTCGATCTTCTTTCAGCATGTCACTGCACAGTCGAGTGCATTGCGTAGAAGAACTTGACAGAGCTCTGTTTGTTGTGGCGTCGAAGCAAGGCGTTCGCTTACCTGAATCAGCATGCGATCAATCGCAGTTAACGCTAATTAAAGAGTTACTCTAGGGATGCTAGGTGGTTCGTTCTCGCGCCGGAAGCAGCGACGACATTTCAAGATGGCGGCTACCAATCGCCTTCTGAGACCTCTGCCGTGGCAGAGTCGGCAGACTAGCCCGACTGGACCTGTGCTGTTGAGAGGCAACGCTGGTCGTTCCTGTGCGGGGACGTAGCGAACAAACTCGTTACGCTACGCCGTTTCAACAACTGCGATGCTAGGCAGGGTGTCATCGAGAATCGGTACGGATTGTAGCCGGACGGTCTTTGCGTTTTCGTCCGAACGGATTCGTGTGGCGATTTTTTCAAACAAGCCGTACATGGGAATGAAGTTTCGCGAATCGTTTGAGATGCAGAGACACGGCAACGCTTCACCTGTTCGAAAAACCTTCAACTCGTTGTCTTTGATTTCCCATTGCTCGATTTCAACGAAGAGAATTTCGCGAGGCTTGATGTTCGGGCCATCGACTAGCTTCAGGCCATTGTGAGTCATCAAGACACCAGGACGCCACTCCAATTCTCCGTCTTTTTTAAGCTGGGCAAGCAACCGCTTCTCGATGCCTTCGCTGACTTTTTGTTCCGCGAGCGAAACGAGTCGAGCCGTGTCCTTTTCCATGTGGAATTCGCCCTGGTAGGAAACAGGTTTGAATTTTCCATCTATATCAAACTGCCATTCGAAAATGGTGCCAATGTAATTCTGACGCATGAAGTGGTGCGTGTGCTTGCTCGAAATACATGTCAGCGAATCATAGTCGAACGCGGACTCTTTTCCTCGCACGTTTAGTTTCAGACCACTTTCATAGACCTGGGCGGTCGAGCAAAGCATCGGAAGTCGCCTAGACACGAAGTGACCGATTAACAGGGATCCTACCGTACAGGCCACCATCGCAACCGAACCAAGCATTCCGCTCATCCACATGAACACAAACGGTACACAAGCAATCGCGCAGATGACCTTTTGGACGTTTTGAGGCGCCGATCGAAGCTCGCCCAGGAGTTGGCCATATTGGCTGCAGTCTTTTTTGGTCGCAGTCATTTGTTGCTCACTATTCATTGATTTACAGGGCCCGTATGAAGCTTAGGGCGCAGCCAAAAGAGTGGCGGATCGTCGTGACGTGCTGCGCTATTAGATAGACTGAACCGGAATGAACGATTGTAATGCCGACCGGAGTGTTAGCGGAGCAGCGCGAGCTGCCCGGTGTATTCGTAAAATCGAAAGCGTAATCGGGACAGCTCGCGCCGTGCCGCTAACGTCATCCGCTCTACATGTTTCACTTCGCCCGCGGCACGCTCGAAGCTACGAGCCCGCCTCAATTTCGGCGCGGAGTTTGGATTCGTCTTTGACGATAATCCGCTGCCGCCCACCGGCGACGAGCCCTTCTGCTTTGAGCTGCCCGAGCAACACAGTGACCGTCTCCCGGGTGCTGCCGATGAGGTTCGCAAGCTCTTGATGAGATAGTTTGATCCTCAGCCGAATGCCGTCCGGATGCTGGACACCAAATTGTTCACTCAGTTCAAGTAATAAGTGCACGAGCCTTTCACGATTGGAAAGAAACAGAATGTTCTTCAATCGGTTTTCGATGCGATGACGGCGATCACTCATCAGCTGCATCAACGAAAGAGCGATGTCTCCGCGCGATTCGACGAGTCGCCGGAGAACTTCAACAGGAAACAGAATTGCCCGCACCGGCTCAATCGCTTCCACGTACTCCTCGCGTGAACCGACGTGGAAGACAGCTCGTTCGCCAAACAGGTCGCCCGGTTCGATGAACGCAAGAATCGATTCTTTCCCATCCTTCGTCAGGTGAGAAACCTTGGCGAGTCCATCGAACAAGACGAATACTTCGTTTGCGGGCTCGTGAGGTAAATAGATGGGGCTCTTCGCAGCGTAATCGCGAATGCGTCCGTGCCCTTCCAGGTGGACCAACTGCTCGGGCGTCAGGTGAGCTAAAACTTTGCACTTCTGAAGTGGGCTGGTTCGACGATTCGCCGGCCCGTGCGAGCTACCCGAGTTCCGCATGTGTGGTGTCGATACCGCGACGGCATCATCTGAAAGTGCGTTGTACATCAGTTCGTTACCTTTACGTACGCTGGTTTGCCCTGGAGAAATCCCTGTCTGTTTTGTTACTTCTCCACCTACGGAGAGTTAATTGATCAAATCTTTTTACACGGTTTTCCACGCAACCGTGATCGCCGCCGCGACAGAGCGCCCGCTATTAAGAGCCCCATCTGAGTCTGCGATGCGACACAACTTCCGTGTGAAGTTAATTCTGCCTGGTAATTCGGCCCCTCGATGACTCCGGCTCCCTGAGTTTACTAGCGGCAGAATGACCCGCTCGGTACGGACCAGCAACACATTCACGTCTGCTGTTCCGTTCCCGAAAACGATGGCTATACAGCGAACACCAAATAGTTACGTCGTATGTGTGACGTTTCTACATCGTCATCCTTACACGCAGTTTGACGAAATGCCGGAATTCGGCCGAGCGTGCTGTCGCAGTAATCCTGCGAGCTAAAGAATCAGCTCACAAGCAACAGCATCAGGATCGTCGTCAGGCCGTTGTGGAGAGAATGAGCTGTCATTGACGCGATCAGGCTGCCTCGCCATTCGCGTATCAGGCAGAATCCGATCGCCATCGTTGTCAGCGCCGGAACTGTCAGCCACCCCTGTGGGTGAATTACTGCGAACACAAAGCTGCTGAACACAGCACTCATAAGAACACTCGTCGTCGTTTTCAGAAAACGCGAGTTGTCTCGCAGATGTCGATAGAGGAAGCCTCGGAACATTGTCTCTTCCAAAATCGGCGCGACGACCGCAGCGATGACGAACACAAGAATGTAGGTTCCAGTCGAACCGTTTGTCGCCCATTCGTCGATTGGATGCGATGGCATTTGCGGTCCGTCATCGCCTCCGACTCCACCTTTCCAGAAATGCATCACCAAAGCAAGCATCACCATATTGACAGCAATAAACGGCAGCATCGTGACATATCCGAGTGCTCCGTACAGCACTTCAATGATTGCCGATTTGCTTCCCGCTGTGAGGCCGATCTCGCGGCGGACACTGCCCCAGTTCGCGCCACGCAACACAGGCCAAGCCGCTGCCAATCCGGTGCAGGCTAATGCCACCGTCGATACCAACAGTTCATTGGTTTCAGTCACGAAGAATGCGGCAACGAATCCGATAGTTTGGTGCAGCAATATCCAGACCGCAAATGTTTCGACGTAGACATTGCGAAATCGAGAAATTCCAACCACTCTCGATTGTAGACGCTTTTTAAAAGCCAGCGCGAAAAGCAAGATCGCGCTAACAACGCCGCCGAGGACTAGCGCAATACCAAACAGGATGAATGCAATGAGCCCAATCGCCAGTGTCTGCGCCGATTTGATCACGCTGTTTCGTTTTGCCGTATCGCTCCCGTGCGGTGCTAATGCCAATTCGCCAAACCAGCCAAGCTTGTCTATGACTTGTTGCCTTTGACTTGGCGTAAGCGGTGGGTCACCAATCATTTCGTGATCTACGTACAGTGTCGATAGCAGCGTCAAAAGTTCCTTTTGCTCCGGTGTCGCAGTGAGTCCCCATTTTGCGTCAGCTTCACTGAGTAGAGTTGCAGCTTCTTCCTGTCCGGCGAGTTCCCCAGCGACGATCGCAAACCTAATGTGATTGTCGAAAGTCGAACGGTCGGCGCTAGCGACGGTTTGCTGGTATAGTTCTTCAGATGTTTGCGGATTCAGCGATGCTACGCCGACAAGATATTTCGACTGCATTTCGAGTGCTCGACTCGCGATCAGCTGGACGCCGGCACGTTCGGCTTCTGGTACTTCGCGCGGGCGAAGCACGATGGCCAAGACGATGCCGACGATGATGAGCCACGCTACGATCGGCCGACCGGGCGTATTACAGGTCGGTTCGTTCGCAGTTGCTTCTGGAGCGTCGTCTTCGACCAGACTGGCGTCAACCGCGTCGTTTTTCGAATCGTCGTTCATTCAGTTTGGTGTCTAGGTTATCGGGTTGAGTTTTTATTTGGGGATAAGCGCCAACCGGAGAGTGCCAGTCGCCGCGTCCATAAGATGAGCTGTCGAATTCAGCTTAACGGCGTCTTTGGGCGCGTCCTGTGCCTCAATCACGACTAGCGGCACGTTAAAGTCTACGGCAGTTTTAATTTTCCATTCTGCTCCGGCCGTGGGCGAAATAGATACTTCTCGGAGTTTTGACCAATAGTCACATACTTCTCCCATGGAAGCGACCCACAACGTTCCGCCTCTCATTAGGTCCGCCATGTTTCGCAGATTGTCAGCAAATCGCGGCGTAAGCTGCCAGTGGTCGCGATGTTGAGGATGTCGACGCAGCGCGTGACTCAAATGGGCTCGACTCATCGACGCCAGATACGTGTGTGCAATGTGGAATCCGTACTCATTCTGAAGTTGCACGAGAGCTTTTCGATCATACACGTCTTCGACGTCGTGCACGGCGATCGTGTTGAACAGCCACCGCTGTCGCTCGCGGCGATTGAGAGTTTCATGCTCTTTGTACATGACCGGAGCCATCGCCAGTTCCGCTCGAGGCCCCGCTAACTGCCTTATGACTTCGCGAAGGTTCGTCGGCTTGGTGATTAGTGCGAGCAACTGCAAGGTCTCCCGCAGTGCTGGAGGAATCGCAGATAGTTTTCGTCCCCAAACGAAACGCTCGATGTGGCGATGCATTTCAAAATACTGCTTCATCGCTCGGTCTGGCATCATTTGGAAGATGATCGCTGCGATCTCGTGCGGTATCGCCCATGGACGTTTCGCACAAATGGCTCGCCACGCTGAACGCGGCAGGTCGCGCATGAACCGAGCGCCGCAGAAGTGATGCATCGCCAGTTGGTTCAGGCAGCGGTTTGGAACTGCCAGCCCAAAATCGAAACCAGCCCACACGCAATCGATTCCGAGCGGACCGAGAACCTGCTCCAAGTTGTATTCATGCCGAGGATCCCAGCCAGAAAGGCGATAGTTGCAGTGAAAGCTTCGGCCGTGGTCGATCCACGTATTCGGTTCAAAACGTTTGAAAGGTTCGATCAACCGTGAAAACTCTTCAAGCGGAGGCTCCACGGTTTCGTGGATTCCGTGCGGTCCAATCTCGATCCCGGCCGCATGTGCTCGCTCGCAAATTTCAACGTATTCTGGGTTGTGTAATCCGGCTCCATCGGGATCGTCGGTTTTCGTGAAAACGGTTTTG
>JAGQPC010000251.1 GCA_020426925.1 Planctomycetales bacterium
GACACGCGATCATGTTGTCTTTGCCCATACCGGGATCGACCAGCACAACGACTATTCCCGCTTTGAACAAAGCATAAGTCAGCGAAATGAAATCGATTCCGGGCCGCACCATCAATACGACTCGATCGCCAGCCTGATAACCATAATCGCGAAGAGCCGCCGCAAGTTGTGAACTATCGTTATCCAATTCGCGAAACGTGATTGTTTCGTATTGTCGCTGCCCAAGAATGTCGCGTCCTTGAGGAACGGCGATCGCCACCGAGTTCGGCAACTTTTCCGCGGTCTGTGTGAGCCGCGCCGCGATGTTGCACTCGCGGTTTTCACGAGCAGCAGGCGCGGAGCAAACTTCTGGCGTTTGAATGTTACTTATGGACACAGTCACGGTTGCTTGCTCTTTCAGCTCGCGTTGTTGGTGTGAATGGTCGTTGTTGGTAAGAACGGAGAAAAATGAAATAAGTGATCGCAAGCTAGAAGCTTACGCCACGGATCCACGCGTCTACGTTTTGTTCCAAAATGTCGAGCGGTATGGAGCCTTGCAGTAAGACGATGTCGTGGAATTCTCGTACATCGAATTTGTCGCCGAGCTCTTTTTCTGCACGAGCGCGCAGTTCGCGGATTTTTAGTTCGCCTGTCTTGTATGCCAACGCTTGGCCAGGCCAGGCGATGTATCGATCGACTTCGGAACGAATGTTATGCAACGACAGAGCGGTATTCTCCGCCATAAAATCGATCGCTTGTTGTCGGGTCCATCCAAGGTAATGCATACCAGTGTCCACGACCAACCGGCAAGCTCGCCACATTTCATATGTCAGGCGGCCGAAATCGCTATAGGGATCTTCGTAAAAGCCGACCTCCAGCCCAAGTCGTTCTGCGTACAGCGCCCAACCTTCGACGAACGCTGTGAAGCCTGCGAACCGACGAAAGTTTGGGACGTTTTCCAGTTCCTGCTGCAAAGCGATTTGCAGATGATGACCTGGAACCGCCTCGTGCAAGGACAACGCTTCGATTTCGTACAGAGGCCGACTCTTCAAATCATACGTGTTTACGTAATAAAAACCGGCCAGCGAACGATCACCTGGCGGAGGCATGTAATAAGCCGTCGTTGTACGAGGAGCAATGTAGTCAGGAATCGGCCGAATTCCGTACGGAGTCCGCGGCAGCGTTTTGAAAAGCTCCGGAAGCCGACCATCGATCTTCTTCAGAGTGTAAGAAACTTCTTTCATCAAGTGTTCTGCCGACGTTGGATGAAATCGCGGATCTTTGCGAAGCGAGTCCATAAACTCCGATAGAGATCCATCGAATTGGACTTTGGCTTTGATCGCCTCCATCTCCGAACGAATGCGTTTCACTTCCGATAGTCCAGTTTCGTGCACTTGCTCTGGAGTTACGTCCAGCGTCGTGAATTTTCGCACGCAGTAGCGGTAGTACTCTCGGCCATTCGGTAAAGCGGAAGCCGCAATGGATCCTCGAGCAGCTGGAACGTATTCCTTTTCCATGAATGTCAGAAAGTCTCGGTATCCTGCAACGATGCCGTCACGTATCGCGGTGCGGCATGCGGAATCGATTCGCGACTTCTCGTCATCGGAAAACGATTCGGGTATGGATCGAATCGGTTCATACATCAGACTTTTTGTCACATCGTCAACGACGTGTGGCTCAATCGATTCGCGGTAACCTTCAAGAACAACCGAAGGCAACGTAAGCCCGGCCGCGATTCCTTTTCGCATGAGCGCAATATGACCTTGGGCATACTCGCGAAACTTCTCCAGTCGCTGAATGTAGTTTTGGTAGTCCTTGACTGTCTTGAGCGGAACTCGAGTACGTTGATCTGGAAAGTAAATCTGAAAGCCGCTTCGATTCGTGATTGGGATCAAGTAGGTCTCGAACTGCCCCTCCGTGATCTCGTTCTTCAGCAGCAGGTCGAAGATGTCGAAGTTTAGTCGTTGGGTTGGCGATAGCTCCGTTCGGTCGATCGAATGCAATTGTTCCAGAAGCTGTTTTTTCTGCCGAATGCGGTCCTCATTCGCGGCCACCGAGACATCTGGCAGTTGGTCGTTAAACCGATGGTCGCCAACACTGGTTGCGTGAAGCGGATCGCTGCTGACGTCGTACTCCCATGCTTGATCGAACAAACGAGTCAGCCGTTCATCGGCCGTTTGCGACCAGGCGCAATTCGCGATCGTGCTCATGGCAAACAGAAAACAGAAAACCAAGGTGCGATTCATGCTTTGTCATCTCCGGTTGTTTTGTGCGAGATGCGTTCATCGGGCTTCGATGAATGCTGCAGCTTTAATCCGCTGACAACATCATCCGATGGCCTGATCGGTGGCTCTCTTCCGCCTTTTGTACGATTTCCAGCGCGCGATACGCGTCCTGTAGATCGCTCGTCTTGCGAATCAGACTGGTTACAGCTCGGTGAAACGAACTCAACATTTGCTCGCCAACAGGCCGTTCCATTTCGAGCGATTCGATGTGGCGACCTGCATCGTCAAACCAGACGATGGTGGAAGGCAGGTCGATGAACGCAATTCCGTTTTCACAGTTGACTTGTAGACCGGCAGGATTGCGAAACCCGATTGCCTCTTTCCACTCCGAAGGTAAGTAGCGGCCAACGCTGATTTGTGAGACGGGGCCCGAGCCGTACTCGTCACCGACGGCTGAGAAATCGAGCGTCATCGTTCGGTAGTTTAACGTGCCCGTTTTTCCGTTGGTCGTCTGCGTTCCGACGACAGACGTCGGTTCACGTCCAACCACATAACGACACCAATCAACCAACTCCAAGAAGTCGCGATGGAGGCGCGCCGCCGTGAACTCGCATTCCGCTGAGGCGTTCGAAAGTCGATATCCTTTGCGGAGGTGACAAAACAGCAATTCAGGCGATCCCAGGCTCGTTGCAATCAGCTCCTTTAGTCGCAACGTTGCAGCGGCGTAGCGTCGAGGGAACTCGGCCATGAACGCGATCCCTGCGTTTTGAACGCGGTCGCGAACATAGCTTGCCTGATTGACTTCCATTTCAAGTGCGGCCGCGCAATAGACAGCTTTGCCCGTTTCGCACGCAGCCAAGATGGGTAGGGATCCATACCATTCTGGAGAAAGCATCAGCAGCGCATCGATGTCTTCCCGAGCTGCTAACGCTCGAAACCCGTCGACCGTATCTGCTTCGAACTCGGCAGCGGCCTGCTGTGCGCGAAACGTGACCTCCGAGCACACGGCACGAATTTCAAATCGGTCGCGCAGAGCTCGCAACGCGGGCAAATGCCGAGTCTCCCATGCCTGGCCAAGGCCAACTAAACCGACCCGAAGCTTCATGCGTTGTAAATCCGTCCGGATGTTAAAGAGCGACAAGCAGCAAAGTTGAACGATGGTTTTGCGAACGTGACAGTGTGTTCGCAGGCCCAGGATTGCATCTGACTTTGAAAGACCGTCAATTATAGGTAGCCGATCGAGCGGCTCAATCACTAACGCCGATTTTCACCGTATTGTTCGACATTTCTCGTGTGTACATCCGTTTCGGTCATCATTCCCGCACTCAACGAGGCCGCCAATATCCAAAAGGCTGTGTCGAGTGCTTGGCACGCGGGAGCGGACGAAGTCATCGTCGTCGATGGCGGTAGTCGTGACGAAACCGCTTCATTAGCAGATTCGGCTGGTGGCTCGGTTTTGCAAAGCCCTCTAGGACGCGCCAGACAGCAGAATCATGGGGCAAACGCGGCCATCGGCGACACGCTGCTTTTCTTGCATGCCGATTGTTGGCTCGATTCGGATTGTATTCGGCAGGTCCGGGATGCGATCGCGTCGGGCAAACTGCACGGCGGCTTTCGTCAATCGATCGCGAACTCCGGTTCGGTATATCGGCTCCTGGAAATTGGAAACAATTTGCGTGTCCGATGCTTTTCGATGGTTTACGGCGATCAGGCAATTTGGGTTCATCGAGAGTTGTTTGACCGTGTCGGTCAGTTCGCCGACATCGCGCTCATGGAAGATGTCAAGCTAAGCGAAGGCTTGAGAAAACACAGCCGCGCAACGTTGCTTCCCGGTTGCCTACACGTGAGTGCTCGGCGATGGCAAACGAACGGACCGATTCGCCAAACGTTTCGCAATTGGAGCCTGATGCTCAGATATAAAACGGGAGTATCGCCAGACGACTTGCGCAAGTTCTATCGCTGCCACGATGAGTAAGCGCCAGCGAAGTGAACGACGCAGCAGTTCATAAAACGCGAGCCAGCGCGTGCCACCAACCATGCGATTCTCGACCAATACCCAATCCGCTGACTAAAGATTTCGTGTAGCCTCGCAACGGATACCTCGACTACACTTCGCAATTAAGCTTGACAGCTTTCCAAATCGGCAAAAGGTCTAGCTTAATCGCACGGAATGATTCGCTCGTTTCGAGCTAGCACAGGATTGAGGCGCTTGCCTGCTTTACCAAAAGTCGCATAATCCACATCAGGTAGTACGGAATTTTCACCACTCGATTGATTAACTAGGAACGCCAATGATGGGACACGCTCTCTTCTGCTGCACTCGTTAGCCGCGGTCGCTCCGCGGACGGAGTGAACGATGGCGGAATGATGAGTTGGATGCAGGTGCGGGCGTCTCACGGAAAGAGAGACCACGATGAACCGCTGTATGCTTGTTGCGCTTCTTGCAACGTCTTTCCAGTGTGGTGCGATTCACGCCGCACAGATTAGTGAATTCTTGGATGTCAGCCGCCCGGGGCTTCCCGGACGCCTCTTTGTTCCCGACGGAGCAGCAGACTCTGATCCTTTGCCGATCATTTTGTTCATGCACGGCGCTGGTGAACAGGGCAACGATAACACTCAGCAAATCGGTCGCAATATCGACGAACTGCTAGCACTCGCAAAAGATCGCAGAGCCTATATCTATGCTCCGCAATCGGATTCGGAAGGACAAGGAATCCACAACTGGAACGACATCACTCGGACGACGGCAGTGAAAGACACGCTCGATAGTATTTTGGCGTCAGAGAATATCGATCCCACGCGAATCTATCTGACCGGCATTTCCATGGGCGGAGGCGGAGCGTGGAACATGTCAGACCGCTATCCAGGTTTCTTCGCGGCCGTCGCCCCGATGGCTGGAGTGCAGCCCGATTCTGGTTTTGATCCGGCGCACATTTTGGATTCGCCCACGTGGGCGTTTCACGCTCGAGACGACGAATTGATCTCTCATACCATCAGCCGTACGGTTACGAACGGTGTCTTGCGGGTAGCCGGTGAACCGGAACTTACCTATCCAGCGAATGACGACACGACAACAACCTTTGACTATCGAAACGACGCAATTGGATTCCGTTACACAGAATACCCGACAGGCGGCCATCGAATCTGGCGCGAGGTCTACCCGATCGAAGAATTCGGCGACTGGATGTTCGCACAAGCTGTTCCCGAACCAACAACGGCCTGGTGGGTCTTGGTCCTCATGCTTGCCTTTACGAGCCGACGTGCAGTAAGACGCACTCGTTAGTTTACAAACGCAACCACTACGTCAATCGTTGGAGTCTCAGGAAATCGGCGATTGACGTTTTCTTTCCTTGCGTCATGTCACAGAGGATTTGGCCCAGCGCCGGAGCAAACTTAAAACCGTGCCCCGAAAGCCCGGCGGCAAATAATACGTTTTCGAACTCAGGGTGCCGGTCCACGATAAAGTGTTCGTCCGGCGAGACGGTATAAATGCAGGATTGACTCTTCCGCCATTCTTGTGCGTCCAGCAGGTATTCACGCGCGAACGTGTCGACGCGTCTGCGACATTCTTCATCGTAGGCCGCGTGATCATCGTTTTGTGCTTCCGGGTTTGGTAGCACCTTGCCGCCTGAATGTTCGGCAACTTTCACTTGCTGAATGATCGCAGGGAATCCGTAGAAATACCCTTGTGGTAGCTCGTAGAAGAAAGCGGGGCAGCGAGCATCCGCTTGACTTCTACTGGATGTCGCGGAGTACCACTCCAATCGTTTTCTTCGCAACTGCAAATGCCGACGCAACGGAGCGATCCAATTAGACGCCCAGCCTCCGGCGGTCACGACAACCTGCTTTGCGGCAATCGTTTGATTGGCAGTGTGGAGGACGTGAGTGTTTCCAAAGTCGATTTTTTGAATTGGCTCGTTCGCAAACAACGTCGCTCCCGCTTGTGTCGCTTGTTCTGCCATCGATTTCACGCATTCTTCAACAAGCAGGACTCCGGCGTTTTCCTCGAAGATCGCAACGAAGTCTTCTGGCACATGATATTGCGGATACGTCTTGCGACATTCATCCGCCGTCAAGCGACGAACCGGTAAGTCGTGAGTTTGAACGCTCGACTCGATTCCCTGAATCAGGATGCCGTCTGGTGGACCGATTTCAAGCAGGCCATTGCGAAGCCACAGCGTGCGGTTGCTGTGGGCTTCAATTTTCTCCCATAGCTCATACGCGAGCTTAAGGAGCGGCACATAATCGGGATGCTCAAAGTAAGCTTGGCGAATGATTCTAGTTTCGCCATGCGAGCTGCCGTTCGCGTGTGCAATCTCAAATTGCTCGATGCCAACCGCAGAGAAACCTGCCAATGCTAATGTTCGCAGCGTTGCACTGCCGACTCCACCGACACCGATCACCGCGACATCGTAGTGTTCCATAATTGCGTTCCCCGCGATGCGCCGATGACGATGGCGGCTTTTTTATTCGAACGTATCTTCGTAGTGGAAGTTGCCAAACTTCCTTCGGCGTCTTGTTCGTTCCAGGGATCTTTTTAACTCTCAAAGGTCTCTCATCTCAGGGATCTTTAGCAGATCCACTACAGTCTCAATGGAGCTCAGACGCTAGTTTACGCGCTGCGTTCAGTCCACTTGTTCGGCAGTCGGGACGAACTGCACTTCCGAGACCAACTTCGCACTCCAGAGTGTCGTTGTGTTTCGGTCGTGAGTTTGAAAGAAGACTTTTGAACCATTGGAGTACAGCACTCCGTCTTCATTAACGTCAAAACAAACGACGTTCGTCGCCAATTCGGTTTCGTTTCCACTTGTGTCGCGGCGAATGAGTTGCCAATCTCGAGGTACTAAATGACCGTCTGTTCCGGACTGCGAGAGAGCTTTTTTGGTGTCGATCATGCGTCCCCATATAGCTACGAATTCGTGCTGACGCGAACGGTTTTGATTGCGTTTTGCTCCAACCGTGTCCAGCGGTTGTTGGCGGAACATCATCGAGAAAAAATTCAGGATCGCGAAGAACGTCATCAAGGCTCGATACGGAAACAAAAGCACATCCTTCGCACGACCCCATACAGTGACCGGTTCGCTTATTTGGTATGGGCGCTTGATGTAATACAAATCACCCGACTTTGTCATCCGTGGCGACAGGTGATCGAACTCGTCTGCCTGCACAAGCCTTGAGGATTCGCACTTTGCCTTTAACTCCAATCGTTCAACCGCGAACGGGCCAATACCTCGCATGAATCCTTCTGCGTCACGAATAATTGGAGCCGACTGAAACACGATCGATCGCTCGTCGGGAATGAACGCTGGAGACAGACTGACGGCGTCGCCGGTTGAGATTTCATTCCAATGTCGACCTTCCGTTTTGCTGACCGCGATCCCAACTGTGCCATCGCCTTTTTGCAGGGCGACCGCGCATTCTCCATCGCCAGCGAACGTTAAGTTGTCGGCAGGAAACGAATTACGATGAACCAACCGAATTTCCGCATCGCGGTTCAGGTCGTAACGAAAGATGCCACTGACTCCGCCCAAGTCCAGTAGGTAATGGATCGAGTCGTTTTCGGGAGATCGAGCAATGCTGCGAAAGCGAACTGGCCGTCGAGCCTCGCCCGCCTCTTCCCACTCTTGGCCAAACGACATCGGTCCTCCGACACCGTCTTTGAAATCCCAGAGTCCGCCCTTCCAGTCGTTCGCTTGCTGTTGGCGACCCTGTCGTTCCGCGACTTGCTGTGCGAACGTGCTTTCGATTGGTTGCGGATCGCCACTGGGCCGACGAACAAATAGCTGACCTTGCGACAAGAAAGCAATAGTTGGTTGCATGCGTGACAGATTCCGTCTCAGTTACTGGACGTTCTTCTTCCCGCCCTCATGCGACCTTGCAAGCAGTCGCCAACGCGCAGCGATCATCGCAATGCAAACGCCAAGTTCAACCAACCTACATGGTCAAATAAACACCAAGGAAAGCCAATCCAAGGCCAATGGAAATGATCGTCAACAGGATCGTACAGATTGCATTCCAGGCTTCGCTGTCCTCTTCCATAAACTGACGATTGGTTGCTTCGTCAAAAAACTCTTGTTTACTACTCATCGGCTATCGCCCTTTAGTCTCGATACCATACAAACGGCAGGCACCGTCTGTACGCCGTTCGCTCGCTCACGCTCAAATAGTGTGCCTTGTCAACGGTAATATAGCCTAGCCGAAACCCGCGATGATCGGCAATGGCGCAAATATGGCGGGCATTCCTCAAAAAAATGCTCGCGATTGCTACGCGTTAAGTTCAACTTCGAACACCTCGCCCGCCCACTCGACGACATCGCCTAATCGCAGTTGGCGTCTGCGTCGAGTCTCAACTTCGCCGTTGACCAGCACTTCGCCGGCTTGAATGATCAGTTTTGCTTGGCCGCCGGTGCCCACAAGGCCACACAACTTGATGAATTGGTCGAGCCTGATTGTTGGCTCGGCTTCTTGCGGCAGGTCGTTCAGCTCTGGCTCGTCAGTCATGAAAAGTTATTCTTGATCAGCAGGCAGAGCCTGTGAAACTATGGGGGCCGACGCGGGAGCATCAGAATCAGTTCAAAAAACGCAGGTGTGGTTGCGCTATGTTTAGTAGCCAAGATTTGGCGCTAACCAGCGCTCGACCGTTTCGACAGACATTTCCTTCCGAGCAGCGTAGTCTTCAACTTGATCTCGCGTGATGCGGTCGACGGAGAAATAACGAGCATCCGGATGTGCGAAGTACCATCCGCTTACACTAGCTGCGGGCGTCATCGCGAAACTTTCGGTAAGTTCGACTCCTGTTTGATTTCGAGCATCCAAGATCTCGAACAGTGTCTGCTTTTCAGTGTGGTCAGGGCACGCAGGGTACCCCGGCGCTGGCCGAATGCCTCGATACTTTTCCGCGATGACCTCTGCATTTGTGAAGTGTTCCGTCGCGCCGTATCCCCAATCAACTCGAGCCTGTGCGTGCAACGATTCAGCAAACGCTTCAGCCAGTCGATCAGCGAGTGCTTTGACCATGATCGAGTTGTAGTCGTCGTGTTCGTCTTGGTATTTTTGAGCCAGTTCATCCGCTCCGATACCGGCAGTGACGACGAACGCTCCGACGTAATCTTCGCGTCTAGATTCGAGCGGCGCAACATAATCAGCCAAGGACCGAAAACACGTTTGCCCTGTTCGTTCCCACTGCTGACGAAGCATATGCAGACGGCAAAGTTCTTTGCTCCGTGATTCATCCGTGTACAAAATGATGTCATCACCATCAGAAGCGGCCGGCCAAAAACCATATGCGGCGTTCGCCATCAACTGACGCGAGTCGATCAGTTGGTTCAAAAGTTGGTTCGCGTCGGCAAAGAGCTTTCGCGCTTCCGTACCGTACTTTTGATCGTCGAAAATTTGCGGATACTTGCCCTTCAGTTCCCACGTCATAAAGAACGGCGACCAGTCGATGTAATTCGTTAAATCACGCAGGTCGTGATCTCGAATGACCTTTCGTCCAATAAACGCCGGCTTGTCGATTTGGATTGTATCCCAATCGGTGGCGAACTGCCTCTCTTTTGCTTCCGCGTAGGGAACGAGCTTGATGTCGCGAGCGTTATACGAACGGACAAGATCCGCCTGCGTCTTTCTATTTTTGGCAACAAAGTCGTCGCACATTTCGTCGCTCAACAAACGGTCGACGACTCCGACGCAACGCGAAGCGTCCAGAACGTGTACCGTTGGGTGATCGTACTTCGGAGCGATCTTTACGGCAGTGTGTTTAGCGCTGGTCGTCGCGCCGCCGATTAGCAGCGGGACATTCATCTTCAGGCGTTTCATTTCACTGGCAACATACGACATTTCGTCAAGGCTGGGCGTGATCAGACCAGACAAACCGATGATGTCGACGCCATGCTCAACTGCCTTTTCCAGAATGTGTTCGCAGGAAACCATGACCCCAAGGTCGATGACTTCATAGCTGTTGCAGCCAAGAACAACACCGACGATGTTTTTGCCGATGT
>JAGQPC010000252.1 GCA_020426925.1 Planctomycetales bacterium
TTTGAAACTTAAACCGATACACATTTGGAGTCGAAAAGGCGTTCTTTAACGATTGGTTTTCGGTTGACGCCCGATTGCCATTTGCTTCGGCTTGGGACAGCGTGACGTTTGAAGGTGATCCGTTTATGGCCAGCACCGATTTTGGCGACATCGCTTTGTTTGCGAAGTCTCGGTTGGTCGAGCTGCAGACGCTGTTGGTATCAGGCGGCGTAGGCGTTGGTTTTCCGACAGGACCGGACAGCCGATTGTTTCGAGCAGACGGGACACAAGTCGCCTGGATCAAAAACGAAGCGTTGCATTTGCTGCCGTTTGTCGGAACGATTTGGGCGCCGAATGACTATTTCTACATGCAATCGTTTTTGCAAGTCGACGTTGACGCTCACGGAAATACCGTGTCAGGAAGTGCGACTGGCGGGCGGCTTCCGACGATCGGAAAACTCTCCGACACGATGCTGCTGAATGCCGACTTGTCGGCCGGTTATTGGATCTTCCGAGACCGCGGGCAAAACTATGTTGTGCAAGGACTGGCGACGATCGTTGAGCTGAATTACGCGACGACGCTCGAGTCCGCAGATTCGGTGACGGGCAATGGAATCTTGATCACCGACGCGGCAAATCGATTGGACGTTTTTGATATCTCGGCTGGCGTGCACACGCAGCTTGGCCAAACACTTGCTCTGACTACCGCGTTCACTTTCCCGCTTGGTTCGAACTACGACAAACGGGCCGATTGGGAAATCGCCGGGCTCGTCAGCTGGTTGTTCTAGGCATCGGGCGTGCGGCGCGCTGCATGCTCCGGTCCGCAGTGTAAATCCGACTATGCGAATGGCAAGCGGCGCGATTACCCCCACGTACGGCCCGTGGGCTTCGCCGCCGAAATTCCAAGAATTCTTTGCGTCCCCCACGTCGGGCAGATAAACTGCGTCTCGGCAACGTTCTAAATATCTGACGACATCTACTCGTCATTCAGCAGGAGATCTCACTTTGTTTAGCAACCGTGACTGTCGACGTGTAACGCAAAAGACTCGGGCTCGATTTAGTAATACCTACGGCGAGCGATTGGAGCCGCGACTTGTTCTGGACGGAACCGTTGTGTTCAACGAGATCATGTACAACCCGCTGGGCGATGACTCAAAGACCGAATGGGTTGAACTGCACAATCAAATGGCGGTCGACATCGACTTGACCGGATGGAGGCTTGCCGATGGTGTCTTGTTTGATTTTCCAGACGGCACAATTCTGGCGGGCGGCGAGTATCTTGTAATCGCCAACGACGTGCAGACAGTCGAACAGTCCTATGGAATTGAAAACGTGTTTGGCCCGTTCGAAGGGAGCTTATCGAATGCGGGCGAAAAACTGGAGCTGCGAAATCACACGAACCGGTTGATGAGCTCCGTCGACTACAACGACCGAGGAAACTGGCCGGTCGCAGCGGACGGAGGCGGCGTGTCGCTTGCAAAACGTCACCCACAGATGGCAACGGAAACAGCTTCAAGTTGGACGTACAGCGAGCAGGTTGGTGGCACACCGGGTGCGATCAATTTCGCCGAGCGGTCTGGTTTTACCCGCGAGCAAATCCTGAATTTCGACAGCGAGTGGAAGTTCGATCAATCTGGCAGGAATCTGGGTGAGGCGTGGCGTGCTGAAAACTTTGACGATTCGGCCTGGCAGACAGGCCAAGGATTGTTTTACGACGAGACCTCCAGCCTACCCGGACCTAAGAACACGCCGCTAGACCGAGGATTTGTCACGTACTATTTCCGCACGACTTTTGAGTACTCGCCGGCGGATGGCGGTGATCCAGTCGGATCCGCCGTCCGCTTCAACCATATCGTCGACGACGGAGCTGTCTTTTATCTGAACGGCGTTGAAGTGGAACGCTTCAATATGCCTGCGGGCGCAGTCGAGGCGGCGACGTTGGCCGATAGTTCGATTCGAAATGGTGAACTTGTGCTGTCTGGTGGATTCGACGTCAGCATGTTGAAGCCCGGTTTGAATTCGTTAGCTGTTGAAGTTCACCAGGACCGCGTGACTAGCAACGATATCGTGTTCGGAACGGAACTCTTCATTGACCGGCCGATTATTCCTGAAGCGTTTGCCGCTGACGATTTGTCGTTCAGCGAAATTCCAGCGGGCGGCGGAGATTTTTGGATCGAATTGGCAAATGCCGGCGACACTCCGTTTGATGTTAGCGGCTTTGTGATCGAATCGTCCGACGGAAAACGCCACGTGCTCGGCCAAAAGACGATCGCGCCCAGCGGTCAGATTTCCATCGATCAAGCTGAGCTTGGCCTATCGCCCGAGCCCGACACGAAACTCTATCTGTACACGCCTAGCCGTAACCGAGTACTCGATGCAGTTGTCGTTGAAGACTCACCACAAGCTCGTGGAGCATCAGCAGACGGCGACTGGCAGCAACCTTCGACGACGACTCCTGGCGAGCCAAATGTGTTCGATTTACATGATGAAATCGTCATCAACGAGATTCTGTATCACGATCGGCCAACCTATGCGACAGCCGCGACTTTTTCCACGGAAGAGTATTTGTCCTACGATCATACTTGGCGATTTCGTCAAGACGGAAACGCTCCTGGCGACAACTGGCAAGCTGCTGGATTCGACGACGCAGCGTGGAGCTCCGGTCAAGGATTGTTCTACAATGAAGCGGCAGATCTTCCGGGCCCGAAGTCGACCGAGCTAGACCTGGGTGTTCTGGCCTATTACTTCCGCACGACGTTTGAATGGGATAGCAGTACTCAGACTGGCGAATTGGTTCTCAATCATGTCGTCGACGACGGCGCTGTGTTTTATCTGAACGGCGTAGAGTTTTCACGATTCAACATGGATGATGGCGTTGTTGACCATACGACCGAAGCCAACTCGTCCGTGCGGAACGGTGTCATCGTTGGCCCGATGGTCGTTCCAACTGAACTGCTCGTCGACGGAACGAATGTGCTCGCAGTCGAAGTGCACCAAAGTTCTCCGGGCAGTAATGATGTCGTGTTTGGTGTGTCGTTGGCAGTGCGGACCGAGGTTTCGCCCGCATCACCATTTGCAGAATCTGAAGACGAGTGGATTGAACTCTACAACCGCAGTGACAAACCAGTTGACATCAGCGGCTGGCGATTCAATTCGGGTGTACAGCTGACCGTTCCAGAAAACACGACGTTGGATGCCGGCGAATATGTCGTCGCGGTCCGTGACGCGGAAGCGTTCCGTGCTCAATACCCGAACGTTCGGATTCTTGGTCAGTACGAAGGAGTTCTTTCAAACAGCGACGAACGTCTCCGGTTGGTCGACAACTACGGAAACACCGCCGACGAAGTGCACTACTACGACGGCGGCTATTGGCCGTCTTACGCGGACGGTGGTGGAACGAGTTTGGAGCTGATGGATCCGTACGCAGACAACAGTCAGCCGACCGCGTGGGCGGCAAGTGACGAGTCGAGTCGAACTGAATGGCAACACTACAGTTACACAAAGACAGTGCTTCCTATCGTTCACGATCCGCCGATCAACTTTCACGAAATGGTGATCGGTCTTCTCGATGCGGGCGAATTGCTTCTTGACAACATCAGCGTCATCGAAGACCCCGATGGCGCCGCAAAAGAACTGCTCCAAAACGGTGACTTCGAACAAGACGCTCCAGCATCGCCGGCAGAAAAGTGGCGCGCAGTCGGAACACACCGAGAAAGCCAAGTTGTCGCTGATCCAAACAAAGCGGACAACAATGTATTGCACGTAGTTGCGACGGGGCGATCAAGCTATCTGAGCAATCACATCGAAACGACGTTGGCAGGTGGCGCACGAGTCGTTGATGGCGAAACGTATCAGATTTCATTCGACGCCAAATGGGTCGCGGGTTCGCCACAGTTCCGCACAGAACTGTACTACAAAGACGCGGCCAAGACGAACATCCTTAAGCAGTCGCAGTTGATCGGCACGCCCGGTGCCAGAAATTCGACAGCTGTCGACAACATGGGGCCAACGCTCAGCGAACTCTCGCATCACCCCGTTGTACCAGCGTCAGGCGACGACGTTACGATTAGAGTGTCCGCGTCCGATCCAAATGGAATCGCCAACGTCACTTTGCACTACATCGTCGATGACCGCGACAGCGAATTCAAAACCCTGCCGATGACCATGGACGACGATGGAACGTACATCGCGCAGGTTCCGGCACAACGAAACCGAGACATCGTGCAGTTTTACGTTTCAGCAACCGATTCCGCCGGAGCGTCGACCGTTTACCCGCCCGCAGGTCCAGATTCACGTGCTCTATATAAAGTCGATAACACTTTCCAACGCGATAATTTGCGTCATGACTTTGCGATTTTGATGACCGATTTTGACGTGCAACAACTCCACTTGCCCATCAACATGATGGATAACAATCGCAGAGGTTCCACGGTTATCGTGGATGGGCAGGAGGTCTTTTACGACGTTGGAACTCGCAT
>JAGQPC010000253.1 GCA_020426925.1 Planctomycetales bacterium
GAGTACGAAGATGGCATCGCCGGAAATTCCACATGGGCAACTGGCGACTGGAACGGCGATGGCGATTTCGATAGCTCCGACTTCGTCGCAGCGTTCTCTGAAGGGGGCTATGAAAAAGGCCCTAAACCCGCCGCAGTTCCGGAACCTAACTTCGGAGCGTTTTGCTTGTTAATCGTTGGCTTTGCCATCCGACGATTCAATCGACGTTAGGATGGTTGAGTACCTTCAGCCGATTGCTGGTTTGCACCAGCTTAGTTATTGCTATTGGCATCCACGATTAAGATCTCAACTCTGGCCGAACCGATCTTTCCCGATTCGTCTTCGACTGAGTAGACGAGGACCGTGCGATCACCTGGGCCGCCGGTTGATACAAACTCTAACGTCCCGTCGTCATTGAGCACCACATTGCCCGGCCCGGTTTGATGCTCAAGCCAGATTTGCTTGAGGGCAACTCGGTCGTTCGCGAGCAGGTTAAACTCCATTTGAGTTTTGTTGGTGGTGAACCGGTCATCGATCACCATGAACTGCGGTCGAATCGATGCGGTTGGTGCAGTCGGCATCGGCGTGATCGAAACGGGTACGACATTCCGTAACGGAGAAATCGTCACTGGCTCGTCAATTCTTTGCGGCTGGACTGACTGCGCTGCTGCTTCTCGCGTTGAACTCTGTGCTGCCGGTGCACTAGTGACGATTTCGGAAACATGAATTGTCACTCGCGCGGAACCTCGGTTTCCGAGATCATCGACAACGGTGTAAACAAATGCGTCCGAACCTGAAAATCCGTTTGGTGCGACATACTTCACAACTCCATTCACAACCGAAACTTCGCCAACCGTTTTTCTCAACCGTTCAACGGATATACTTGCGGACTCCGTATCCACAAACCAATCGTTAGACGTCACATCCAAAAGCTGATCGACTCGATCGATGGAATACGTGTCATCAACAATCGCGAAGAAATGCGATTTACGCCGCGTAGCACTGACGTCTTCTATAATGGCCTCCGAGACTTCGTTCGATCCCTGATTCGATTCATCAATCGTTTCGGTCAAATCGACGTCTGGTTGTTGCTGAGAATCCGCTTGCGCGTCATCAGCTTCAACTCGGCTCGAAACTTCGTCGGCTTGATCGGGCTCGCCGAGACTGTAGACATTGGCACGGCCCGGTCGCACAAAACTGGTCGCGATCAACATGTCGGAGATCACAGCCAACGACTGCGGTCCTGGTTTGACAGCAATCGATTCAGGAGCGGAAAAGTTTCGATTCCCCGAACTGTAGAAAATCGCAACGCCGCTCAAGCCTGTTTGCGCAACAGCGACATCGATATTTCCGTCGCCATCAAAATCGCTCGCAATCAACGACTGAGCTCGTGATTCGCTGGGCAGACGCAATCGAGCGTTCGATCCAGGAGTCGCAAAAGTTCCGTTGCCACGCCCATAGTACAGAACGGCTACATCAGCGTCGAAGTCGGTCACCGCAATGTCGTCGACTCCATCGCTGTCGATATCGCGTGCGATGACGGCAGACGGTTGTCTTGCAGCCGTCAACTTCGCAAACGGTTGCTTTCCGCCTCGAAACGGTCCGGGAAATAGTGACACTGTTCCGTCACCGGAATTTGCCACGGCCAAATCATTAAATCGATCGGAATTCAACTTACCGATGGCCAGCGAAACTGGTTGGTGGCCCGTCGCGAATTCGATCGCAGGTGCAAAACTACCGGCTCCAAGACTACGAACAATCGAAACAGTATTGGAACGGAAATTCGCAGCGGCGATGTCGGTGTCGCCATCGTTGTCGAGATCTCCTGTCGTTACAAAAATCGGTCCATTGCCCGCTCGAACAATGCGACGCTGCGAGAAACTTCCGTCGCCATCATTGAATAGAACGAGCAAATTGTTGGACGCAGAATTGGCTGTGTAGCCGACTCGAGCAACCACTAGATCCTGACTGCCGTTGTTGTCGAAATCGCCTATCGCCACTGACTGAGGCCGATCACCGGCCGCAATCCGGCTACGAAAGTTCAGGTTTCCGTTGCCGTCGTTGATCAGAATGACAACGGAGCCTTGAGTGTCGTTTGGCATGCCGCTGTATTCATGAACGACCGCAGCGTCATCGAGTCCGTCTCCATTCAAATCGCCAACCGCGACCTGCCGAGTGGCAACTCCTGTCGACACGTCGATCGTGGTGGTCGCCGAGTTGTTCTCGTTAATGGGATCGGTGCTGCCGTCCGGAGTTTCAACACTTGCCGTATTGCGAATCTCTGTCGTGCCGACAGTACGAACCCGAGCATTCACCGCATATGCGACCGACGCACCAACAGGCAACTCCAGCGTCTGCGAAATGTTGCCGACGGTGTCACTGGCGCCCGTCGCACCGTCTCTCGCAACAGCGGTCACTTGAACGTTTTCCAAAGACGTCGGGAACATATCGGTGAACGGTATGCCACGTGCTCGGCTAGGTCCGTTGTTGCGCACCGTTACGACAAAGGAAACGTCGGCTCCAAGATTCGCAAATTCGTCGGCGGTCGATTGCGTTACTTCAATGTCGTGCTCGGCAGTTGGCGACACGGTCACCGATACTTCATTATTGAGCGTGTCGGTTTCGAGAAATCCTTCTGGGGCGATAACGATGGCTGTCGTTGCTAGTTCGCCTTCCGCATCGGGTGACAGAAAACCGGTCACGCTGTAGATTACTTCGCTTTCGCCAGGAAGAACGAGCTGTTCGTTGGGAACACCTTCGCCGCTTCCATTCCCGGCTGCGCCGCCCATTGCTTGGCTGGTGTAGTTGACGGCCGAAATGGAATCGGGCAACGCAATCGAAATCGTTACTCCGTCCGCCGTGCTTGGCCCCGTCTTCGTTATGCGAAATTCGTAAGTAATCGGCGTGCCGGGAACCACACGTTCAGTTGAGACGGTCGCTTGAACGCTCAAGTCACCCAAAGGCTGCACAACATCCGATTCGGTCGCCGTGTTGTCTTCCGGAGTAAGTTCAAACAGACCTTCGCCGCCGACCGTTACTTCGTTCACAAGCACGTCTGTTGCGCGAGCCGAAACGGTCGCCATGACCGTGTAGGTGATCGATGCGCCGCCTGACATCGACACCGCATCATTGATGTCTCCTGCGCCGTCGGTCGTGTTGCCTTCCACGGTTCCCGACGTCACTTCGCTTGTGTAGGTGACATCTTCGAGCTCTGCAGGAAATGTGTCGGTGATCAGCACTCCCGCCACATTTTCCGTGCCGTTGTTTTGTACGACGATCGTGTATGTCACAGGCTCGCCGGGAATCAACAAGTCGGTATTGTTCGTCTGCGACACGGACAGGTCAGCGCTTTGCTGGATTACGTTGGTGTCAGTGGCAGTTTGCGTATCCGCAACGATGTCACCGTCTGGACCTTCGACCAGCGTTTCCGCGACTACGCTAGTCATGACTTCGCCACTTGCAGCCTCGACAACTGTCCCCGAGATTCGATAGGTCAAGCTTGTACTGGGCGCGATCGTCAACTCGTCCTGAAAGTTGCCTTCGCCAGACAGCGAATTTCCGGTGACGCCTTCTGTCGTGTCGCTCGAAAACGAAACGTTCTCAAGTAGTTCCGATACGGTGCTGGTGAGTCGGACTCGACGGGCAAGGCTAGGACCGTCATTAGTCACGGTGAACTCGTACGAAACCGCGTCTCCTGCAAGAACCGTCGCGACGTCGTCCTGTCCTTCCAGCCGAATTGAAAACTGTGGCTCAAGTTCATCGGTGTCGGTCGAGCTATTGTTTGACTCGTCCGGATCGATGAGGTTTTCGGCACTGATCGTCGCGACATTGACCACCTCACCAAGCACTTCGGGCGAAAGTGTCGCGCTGATCAAATACGTGACATTAGAACCGGCAGGCAGGCTCAAAGTATCCTGAATGTTCCCAGTACCGTCGGTCGTGTTGCCGGTCGCTCCATCAAATCCTTCGCTCTGATAGCTAACGCTCGTGAAGAGTTCGCTGAACGTGTCGGTCACACTGACGCCAATGACTTCGTCAGGGCCGTTGTTCCGTGCTGTGATAACGTACTGGACGTCGGCGCCTGGCACAGCGACAGCTTGATTGTCGGTTTTGACAATTTCCAAATCGGCTGTTAACGCATTACCAATGTTGAAGTTCCGTGGAGCGATCGCGCCGATGCTGGTCACGTAACCAGGGGCACTTAGCGGACTCGTGTCGATCTCCAGCTCGATCGCATTGACTGAACGAGCATCGAGTCCTGGCTGGAAGGCTTCGGCGAAACTCCAGAACACTGTGCCTTCGTTGTCAGTCGGCAAACCTTGACGAATGGAACCGGCTTCACCCTGACCACTGTAAAGTCTCAGCACGACGCCGATGTTCGGAAGTTCGGCAATACCTCGCAAGTAAATTCCTACGTTCTCAAGACCGTGTGAAAGGTCAACACCGCCGAGCCTGAGCGCATTCGCTCGCTCGCCATCGATTCCGTCCCATTGAACGGTGAACTTTCCAATTGAGCCATTGTCTGCATTGAAGCTAAAGCGACCTCCGCCCACAGAGACGCTTACGTTGCCTTCGATCGCTTCGGCCGACATGTCTCGTTCCGCTCCAATCACTTCGCCCTCGTCTGTGACGAAACTTGTGAACGGGGTTGAGCCGACATCGATCGTTGTTAGATCGCTCGCAAACTGGCTTGACTGAAATAGGTCGATATTCTGAATGAGCAGAGACGTCGCCGGACCTGTAACTTCGGCGAGTTCTCGCCCAGCGACGTTTTGTTCGGGCTGACGCACAACATAGGTCAACGTTGGGTCGAGTCCATCAAAGCAGTAGGCTCCGTTTTCGTCCGTGACAACTTCGGCGACCAACGTGTCACTGGTAATCGCCGTGTCGTCCACTGTATCGATCGTGCGATGCAAGAGTTCAACGCGAACATTTTCCAATCGCGAGTCGAAGTCCGATAGACTCCCGCCTCCGTCTCGGTCTACGTAGACAAAGCCACTAATTGAATCGGGCATGTCGGCTGCGAGCAGCCTGCGATGTTCAAGCGATTCGTGGGAAAGGAAACGGCGAGCGTTTTTTGAATTCGTGCGATGTCGTATCGTGTGCATTCGTCGAAGCAGCATCTTGCGGCTGGTCAATCAGGCAGGAAAATAACTCGAGCAAAGCCGTACGCGATTGGTCAACAAATGAACGCTGAAGGCTAAATTCAGTCTGTTGAGATTTCACGTTGCCCACAACGTATACCTGGTTTTGCAACTCGTCAAAACCATGTAACGTTTTCGGAACACGGGCAGTTCCGGACATCGTCACACTTTGATCTTGTTCCTGCTCAGCGGAAACCAGCGGACACTATATGCAACAAGCAGAAAACATACGAAGAGCACGGGCGCTAATCGTCGTCGCGGCGGTGATGTGGAGCACTAGCGGGTTCTTTGCAAAGGCCCCTCTGTTTGCGGCGTGGCCGGTCGAGTCACGCGGATTGATTCTCGCGTTTTGGCGAGCTGTTTTCGCCGGAATCTTTCTTTTGCCGTTTGTCCGCCGGCCACGTTTTCATTGGGGCTTGGTTCCAGCGACGCTCATTTTCGCCGCGATGAACGTGACGTATCTGAACGCCATGGCAAGAACCACCGCCGCAAACGCAATCTGGTTGCAATACATTTCACCTGCGTGGGTGTTCATTTTAGGCGTGATTTTCTTAAAGGAAACGGCGACTCGCCGCGATGTGTCGATGCTGCTGATGGCGACGCTGGGAGTTGGTTTCATTCTGGCCATGGAGCTAGCGCACACTGACTCGACCGGATCATCATTGATCGGCGTCTATTGGGGACTGTCGTCCGGAGTATTACTTGCGCTCGTGATCTTGTCGCTTCGCATGCTGCGAGAATTCGACGCGGTTTGGCTAATCGCACTCAACCATCTGGTAACCGCTGCACTGGTGGCGTTTTATGTCGTCCCGCGATATGACGCGCCGACTCCGAAACAACTGGGATGGCTGTTTTGTTTCGGAGTATTTCAAATGGGCACGCCGTATGTTTTGTTCGCGAAAGGAGTCCGGACGCTTCCCGGACACCAGGCGTCATTCTTGTTGCTGCTGGAACCGTTGCTCGTGCCCGTTTGGGTTTGGCTCGCGTGGCGCGACCATCCAGAATACGTCTCGCCGTCGTGGTGGACTTTTGTCGGTGGAGCGTTGATTTTGACCGGGCTGATCGTTTGTTACGCTCGGTTGCCCGATTCGGGACGGAGACGCATGACCGATTAGTGGAGTTATCACTATCGGCGAAAGAGTCTAGAATCTGGGCGGTCAGTATTCTCCTAAACGTTCCGGTCGTTTCCGCGAAATCAAGACGTTAAGAATAGTCAAGGATGTGCATACATGGAAAGAATCACGGTCGCTAACGCTCGTCGTGCAGAAACAGTCGGTCAACAAGTTCGCGTGCAAGGATGGATTCGAACTCGCCGCGATTCCAAAGGCGGCTTTAGCTTCTTGGAGGTTAACGACGGAAGCTGCATGGCCAACATCCAGGTTATCGCCGACGCGGATCTAGGGAATTACGAATCTGAAATCAAGAAGCTGTCGGCTGGCTGTAGCGTTACCGTTGATGGCGAAGTCAAGGAATCGGGAGGCAAGCAGGCGACGGAAATCCTGGCGAAAACCGTCATCGTTCACGGTTGGGCCGACCCAGACGAATTTCCATTGCAAAAGAAGCGTCACTCTTTCGAAAAGCTCCGCGAGTGGGCTCACTTGCGACCTCGAACGAACACTTTCGGAGCGGTCGCTCGTGTGCGGAATTGCGTGTGTCGGTCGATCCACAATTTCTTTCAGGAAGACGGATTTCTCTACGTCCACACTCCGATCATTACTGCCAGCGACTGCGAAGGCGCGGGCGAGATGTTTAAGGTCACGACGCTGGATCTCGATTCGCCGCCCAAGTCCGATGGCAAAATAGATTTCAGCCATGACTTTTTCGATCGGCCAAGCTATCTGACCGTAAGCGGCCAACTGGAAGCGGAAATCTACGCGACGGCGCTCGGCAAAGTCTACACGTTCGGCCCAACATTTCGAGCCGAAAATTCCAACACGTCGCGACACCTTGCCGAGTTTTGGATGGTCGAACCCGAGATGGCGTTTTATGAACTTGAAGACAACATGGAGCTTGCCGAATCATTTCTGAAACGAATCTTCGGCGACGTGATGGACCAGTGCGGCGAGGACATGCAGTTCTTCAACGAGCACATCGACAAGACCGTTCTGGAAACGCTCAGCGGAATCGTTGACAGCGAATTCGTCCGGTTGCCGTACACCGAAGCAATTTCTCTGCTAGAAAAAAGCGGGCAAGACTTCGAGTATCCCGTTTCGTGGGGAACGGATCTGCAGTCAGAACACGAGCGTTTTTTAACGGAGCAGGAATTTAAATCTCCCGTGATTCTTTACGACTACCCAAGCACAATCAAACCGTTTTATATGAAGGTCAACGACGACGGAAAAACGGTTCGTGCTATGGATGTGCTCGTCCCCAAAGTCGGCGAGATTATTGGAGGCAGCCAGCGCGAACATCGTTTAGACGTGCTGGAATCTCGCATGGCGGAGCAGCATCTGAACGCCGACGATTATTGGTGGTACATCGATTTACGCAAGTTCGGCACCGTCCCTCATTCCGGTTTCGGACTAGGACTGGAACGCGCCGTCCAATTCGTCACCGGGATGGCTAACATCCGCGATGTCATTCCGTTCCCCCGAACTCCAGGCAACGCGGAGTTTTGAGCTGCGGGGATCGTTGTCACTAACGCGAATTCCAATTGATCCGTCGCAGTGCTGCGATGTTGTACGGTAGTGGATCTTGCTAAAGATTCCGGTGGGCCACGAGTAGCAGGCAATTTCAGTTCTGTGTGAAACGCCGTTTGCCGTCGAGCAACTGCCATCGGCAGTTAGAATTTGATCAGCAGCTCTGCTCGCGCGCCGGGCGTAACGTTGGTGCTTTCACGCTTGGTAACGCTGCCATCGACGATTCCTACCATGCGATGGCCGATTGCCTTTTGGTAACGCACCATCGTGCCGATCGCCGCGTCGCGTCCACGTGACTTCGTTTCCCGATATCCGCCAACTTCGCAGACGACTTGATCTCGCGTTCCGTTAAAGAACAACTGATAGCCGAGGCTTGCTCCGGCGATATCGTCAGTTCGTACGGCAAGCGGCGCGGCGAATTGACCGAGCTGAGTGCCTGCAAACAACAGGCCTGTCTGCCCCAACGGGCCTCCTTGCAGTGGCCCTCGCGCGGGCGATGTAAACTGATCGATGGCCCAAAACGTATTCACGTAAACCAAGTCGTAAGTATGATGCGGAGTCCAAGACGTCTGGCCGAACAAAAGAATCCCTTGGTCGGCGTAAGGCGTAACGCCCTGCGTTGGATAGGATCCCAGCACGTGCAAGGAGCTGTTGTACGTATTGTGATAGCCGTAGTGACGCTGAATCGCGCTGACGCCAAACGTAAGCAGATCACCCGTCACTAGATCGTTACCGTAAACATAGACTGCGTCCAAGTTGACTGTCGTGTGCTGGAAGTCACGTTCCGTCAGCAGTGCCACCATCCGCGACGTCGGATCATAGTCGTTCGGCTGATTTGTTGGGCTATTTCGATTGATACCGCTCCACGCGTAAACACCCGTCATTCGCAAATTCAACAGGTCGTCGCCGTAAATCGTGTTCCGCGTTAATGTCACCGCGTCGAGCAAGTCTTCGTTGATCAATAGGCCTTGTTGAGCCAGCAACGGCATGCGGCCGACCGAGAATCCCCAGTCCAACCACCGCGAATCATTGATGTCCAGGCACGGAAAGATCTCGCCAAAGTCACCTTCGAAAAACAGCGTTTGAACATCGCCATTCCAGCCATCAACGGAACGATCATTGTAAAAATCGTAGCCGGAAAAGACGCGGCGGTTTCGTATTTCTTCGTCGAGTGGCCTGATGCCAACAAGCAGGCGTTCCGTTCCGGACAGGTTGACTTGGCCGAACAAGTCCAAACGGTTAGCCCATTCTGAAACGCGTCGGTTTCGAATGGTCGCGTCTTGGTATTGATAAGCGGTTCGATACTGGCCAAAGATCCACAACGAAGGACGCCACACGGCTCCGGTCGGCAAGGTTGTTCCTTGGTTTAGAAAACCAGCTTTCAGGAATTGCTCGTTCCATTCAAAAAGTAATTCGGGACGCTCCGTGACTTGCTGCATACCGATCGGTGCTTCGTCGAGCTCCGTCTTCAGGGTCACATGTTCAGCATGGAGCAGCCATTCGAAGGTTTTGCTGAGCGGCGTTGCGGGCCACGTCAAAACGGTCGGCGCAGCTTCCAGAAAACGGCAAGCGAATGGTTCTTGTTCGTGCGGAATGTGCTCGAAAACGTACTCGTCCGATTCGGACTCAAGTTGTGGCAAGTCGCAGACTGAATCGTCCCGCAGTTCGCTGCCCGGCGCTGTCAGCTCCAAGCTGTCGGTTGGCGAGGGCTCCATCTCTGCTGTTGCCGTTGTCGACAGCAGAGTACATAGGATCACGATGATGAAGCTGTGTTTGGCCATGCGAATCTAGAAACGTCTCAAGTGTTGTCGAGTCTTCCTTCTGGTCGAGTCTTTAGTCGACGTGTATTTTTAAGGCGCGCTCGTGCAACACCAAGTGTCCTTCGACGATCGCGTCTGCGACCTCGCGAGCGCTGAGGAAATAATCAAATCCGACCGGCGAGATCTCGTGGATTAGATTCACGGGAATCATGCCTGCAACAAGCTGGACTGTCACACAGTATGGCCCGCAGCCAGTCAGCATCGAACGGGGGATTCTGTATGAGGCGACGCGATCGCCACCGACCGGTATTCCTTGCTTGTGTTTTCTCGCCCCAACGGGACGACCGAGTACGGTAAACGGCCGAGTCTCAGGGCGAACAAA
>JAGQPC010000254.1 GCA_020426925.1 Planctomycetales bacterium
TCGTCCGCGATCTCGGCAGCCGCCGCACGACGACCAATGTGCAGGAACCTGAAGTCGCGGGTGCTACCGCGTCACTCTTTGTCTGCTGAGCGCCGAAAATCCATGGTCTGTCGACTTAAGGCAGCAGGCCATGGAATCTTCTTCGGCCAGGTGCGCTGGGCTGATTCCCTCCGGCGGATGCTTCGACACTCGCTCGTGTGGTCGCACGCAAGCCAGCCATCAGTCTCGCTGCTGTTCCTGCCCTGCCTGCCCTGCTGAGCTTAGAAAACGGGCCGAATCAACGTGCAGACTCCACGAAACTGTATCGAACGATGAAACGGCCAAGCGCTTTGCTCAAACGGCATCGGTCTCTCCGCCGAGGCAGAGTCCAAACGGCCGACACGCAAAGAAATGTGATTGTGGACACAACATCTGATTCGCGGTCAACACTCGTCAAAACCAACCAACCGGTCCAGTTCGACATCCCAAAGCTTGAGCTTTAGGCAGCGCCGGACGTCGATCCAACTTAACGTTGTAACTCGTGGTGTTTGCAATTCGACCAACGCACTCATGGCCTCGGGCAGTCGATAGAATGGTATGCGAGCGTTTAAGTGATGCACATGATGAAACCCAATGTTACCGGTAAGCCATTGCATTAGTGGCCCCATTGGAATGAAACTGCTTGAGTTAAGCGCCGCGTCAACATGACTCCATTCGCTGCCGCTTCGAAGCCTGGCTGTCGGAAAATTGTGTTGGGCGTAGAACAGGTACGCTCCAATACAAGAAGCGATGGTTAGGGGAAGGCAAATCCCCAACAGCATTGCGTCAAGGCTGATCCTCGTCAAAAGGCAGAGCGCGAGAACATGGAGTGCTACAGCGTACAGACCGTCTCGGTGTCGAATCGGGTCATTGATCAACGGCCGAATCGTCATTCGCCACAGGAAGACCGTAAAGTATCCCATCAGCATTGTCATTGGATGACGTGCCATGGCGTAGCGAAGTCTCGCTGTGCCTGATAGTGCCTTGTATTCGGTCGTCGTTAGAATTGGGTAGGAACCTACGTTCTCACCAAACCCATTTGAGTTGTGCAAATGATGGTGGTCGTGCGAGTGATTCCACACGCTGGGCGGATTTAGCGACAAAAGTCCAAAAACACCCATTACGATCTTCGCGGTTTTAGAATTCTGCAGTACTGCTCCGTGCTGTACGTCATGAAAGATTACAAACAATCTGACATGGACGAGCCCCGCCAATATGCTGCACGGCAATCGAAGTGAATACGAGAGTCTGCTAGCGGCAACAGCCAGGAGAGTGGCATAAATGAGAATTGTCGAGCTTAAGCACCACCAACTAATCCATCGGTCTTCGGATGCGAATCTCTTGCTCGCGATCAGCAATTCCTTCGAATCTCGACGATTCATTGATCGAATCCGGACTTGTCAGCCGGCTTTTGAACGGCGATCTGGACAATGGAATCTAACCGTTCAAACCATTCATGCTCGACCGCCATCACAACCGTCGTCACATCGATGTTTAGTTCGCTGGAAATTTGATCCGTGGACTGCGGCCCTGATCGATAGATATGGTCCCAGATTTGTATTCTTAATTGTTCCATGCCGGAAGATTCCACGTCTAAAACGACCCGCACCGGGAAAGCGTGGTTATAGGTACACCGGACGGCCGGCGATAGTCCAATCGAGCGTC
Organism: Planctomycetales bacterium; assembly: GCA_020426925.1. GTDB lineage: Bacteria > Planctomycetota > Planctomycetia > Pirellulales > Pirellulaceae > JAGQPC01. Next base: position 1,684 of record JAGQPC010000254.1, read on the forward strand.
GCCCATTAAAAATTGCTGATTACGAATTATGTGATACAATATATGCACCTGCAATTGTTGCATCTTAATTGTCCGATGTCTACGATAGTGATGAATATGCCAGAAACCCGAATTACGAAAGAAGATTTTCTAAAAGATCGTCAAGGCAAGACTTTTTCGGACGTCGTGAATGACGTGAAGCAGCCTTTTGACAAGGTGCTGGAATTCTTCCAAGACCAGAAGCGGCAGCAGCGCATGGAGGAATCCGAACTACATCACGACCGTGCTCCATTGGCTGGAGTTGTCCGGGAACTCGAAGCACAGCCAGCCATTGATCGTTTCCTTGGAAGTGCGCAGATTCGGAGAAATACGCGGTTTCGGCAGGCCATAGGTGTTTTGGTCCGAATGATCATGGAAAAACGCGGTTGGAAAAAAACCGGACGAAAGGGGTCGCTAGGGGTCCGTGCAGCGGGTGTCCGTGGCACGCCAGCGCACAACACTGGAGGTCTCGCATTTTGGTTTATTCGGGCCGAACGATATGAATTGGTGGCCGGAATGCCGTACCGGTCTGTCAAGGAACGGAATAAACAGTTGGCGCCCACCCCACTGCGGAAACGCACTAAAAAGCGAGCCACCGGCCGCTGAATCCAAACGATTGACTGGCCATCGGTTCCAAACAAAGGAGTCTCTCATCGCAAAAAACAGCAACACATTCTTGAAACGAAAACGAGAAATGGACAAGAAAGCTAAGGCTGAGGCCAAACGGGAGCGCCGCGACCAAAAAAAGCTGAAAAAGCCTTCCGGCGAGCAATCATCCAGGTTTGAGTCAGGCTAGCCTTCAGGTTTTCTGTTTCTTGCTCAATGAGCGGTCGGGTACACTGCCGCAATCTCACCAAATGCAACTGAAAGAGGCATTAATTTCGTAGTTTATGTGGCAAGTGTCCTTTCAGCGTATTGCTTGTTCGGGTATGATGCATAGGTTGGTCACGAAACGCCTAGGACCATCAACGCGTTTCTAGATATTCCGTTTTCTTTCGCCATGCGACGACTGCGGCTTCTCTTTTTCGCAGTTGATTTCTTCTGTTTCGAGTCCCGTCACACACCACGGTGGTGTGCGCGGTGGCCGTCTCTTTCTTGTATGGAGTAAGTTTTATGTCGCAGGGTAAAATCAAAAAGTTGATTTCGGACAAAGGTTTTGGGTTCATTGAAGGTGAGCGTGGAGAATTGTTTTTTCATCACTCCTCCGTCGAAGGAACCTCGTTCGAAACTTTAAGCGAAGGCCAAACTGTGGAATACAGTGAAGGTCGAGGCCCAAAGGGTCCGCGAGCCGAAAACGTTCGCGTCGTCTAGTAGGACATAGTGTATTTCGTGTCTAGAACGCAGTGATCAGTGCTGCGTTCCCGGTCGTTTTATACGCACCAGTCTAGCAGTCCTACCCATCTTGGTTTTCGGGCAGCTCGTAGTGGATCTTGCTAACTAAGGCCAAAGATCCTGTCCGTCAGGAAGTTTAGCAACTTCCAAGATTAAGCTGATACAGACTGCTAGTTCAATCTCTTAAATCAATTGACTGCTTGCAGTCAACGAATCATGCCTCTGGCAAATATCGAATGTAACGTCGATGACAGCTTCATTCCTGTGAATGTTGAAACGTTGATTAAAGCGGCCGATGCACGTGTGAAAGCGTTTATTGATCGAAAATGTGATACACAGTTTGCTGGATTTGTGCCAAGCGAATCCAAACTGGTCTACGGGGCTCTTCGCGGCCTGATTCAATCCGGGGCATTGAATGGCAATTCGTTTTGCGAATGGGGAAGCGGATTCGGTACCGTCACTTGCCTTGCCGCAGCGCTCGGGCTAAAGGCATTTGGCATTGAGCTAGAAGCGAGGCTAATCAACGCATCACGCCAGCTGGCGACAGACTTTAACCTTCCCGCCCAATTCGTCCGTGGTAGCTTTGTCCCAACAAAAAAACGCTCGATGGCAGACGAAGCTTTCCAGGACACTATGGGCATTTATCCATGGCTCAAGAGCCAGAGTGGAGACGCGTACCAACAATTGGGTCGCCAGCTCAATAGCTTCGACATCGTCTTCGCCTATCCATGGCCCGGTGAGGAGTACTTCGTTCAGCAGCTATTTAGCGAAACTGCAACACGTGGATCTCTACTTCTGATGTATCACGACGATTCCTCTTTCACGATCCTCAAGAAGATGCACCAATCCGCTCAGTCCGCGTTTTGACGGACTAGCACGCCATCAGCGTTCGACCGGCTGCCTATTCTTTCTGGAAAGTGCTGGATTGCCGTCTGTGTCGGCACAGCGATTGCGGTCACGCATTTTCATCGCACTTGATGAGCCGGCAGGCCTTTATTCAACTTGCTTCACTCTGCAGGACGCGCTATCGTCCAAAGCACTATCAGCTCTTCGAATTCTGTGCCAGTGTGAGGTGGTGCCAACACAACGATAGTAGGCCCATTGTTCCTTTCCTCTGGCACCGCTGCGACTCACCTTCTTGCCATAGTGTGCGTAGCCACAGCAACCACATTCCAGTAAGCCTTGCAGAAGGTACGTCGCGCCTCGTTTCCTCTCGCGACCTCGCTGGCGATTTTCCGTGAGTTGTTTTTCAACAACGCTGAAGAGTTCCTCCGAAACGAATGCCGGGACAGGAATGGACACTTGCTCACTTTCTTCCGTATCGTAGGTAGAATCGGTGCGGCGAGGCGCTTTCGAGTGACCACGTTGCGTACGAAGTTGTTGGTCGGCGAGGCCCGGCGCGCGTCTTACCAAATGCCGCAGAGCCTTTATATGCAGGGTTTTTCAACAGTCCCCGCACCGTCGTACGATCCCACCAATCCTTGCCGCGTGCCGTCTTCGCATCCGACTTGGTCAGTCGTCGCGTCACTTCGCCGATCGACAAACGATCTCTGCCAACCCACTCAAACTTCTGCCTGACAATCGTCGCTTGTTCTTCGTTTATTTCGTACGCCGCCTGCCCGTCACCGTCACTGCGCGAAATGTAACGATAGCCGAACGGCGCTGCTGACAACACGTTGACACTACCACGATTCGCCGCGTGGCGCTTGCCTCGACGAGAACGCTCCATGATCTTTGCACGCTCGCACTCGGCAAACATGCCTTGCATCTGCAACAGCAAGTCTTCCTCAGGACTCGCGCTGATCGCACGGTTAAGGAACACGATCTCAATGCCATGCTTTTGCAACTCATCAACGAGCAATACCTGATAGGCGTACTTGCGAGCCAAGCGATCCGGCGAATGAAGGTATAGTTTTTGAAAGCCGCGTCACGCAGTCGTTCGAGCGCCGGTCGCTTCAGCGTTGATCCGCTCACACCATCATCGAGGAAACAGTTTGCGTCATGCAAAGTCGCTCCATCCCGATCGACTTGTCGGCGAAGGTCAGCCACTTGAGAATCGATAGTTTGTTCCTGAGCTTGAGCATCGGAAGAGACGCGCGCGTAGATCGCCGCGATGGTGGCGTGCGTGTTCTCTTTTGTCATGCCGCGGGCTCCCGTTGCTCGAGTTGCGCCGCTACACTGTTGGCCCCGACGCCGACACACGACCGCCCATCAGCAAGACGTCCCGCATGGCCGTCCATCATTGCTTTCTCCGGATCGGATTCGCTCGGATGAACATGAGCACCGTGAGCGACGACATCGAAGACCCGAGCTAACAGCTCGCATTCAATCCGAGTTAGCTCATACTTGCGAATAACAGCAAGCCTCTTGCCGTCACGCCGGGGTTTTCTCGCAGCAATCATCACTCGACCTCCTCCATGCATATGACGAATCATTCCAAAGCCTTTATCCGGCGACGCTTAAGGCGACTTCCATCGTTCGCCGTACGCCACCTTCAAACGCTCACGAACGATCAGTCTATCGAGGAAGCCGCCATTGTTTGCAATCGTTGGATGAGCGACGACACCGCCTTGCGGGGTGCCCTGGTGACGCTCAGTCATCGAGCCGTCGGGTTGCTGCATCGAATCGCGCAACCAGCGTTCCACATACAACAACACCCAACTCCGAGGACGACTCGAAGTAACCGCCATCCGTTGTCCGGCTGTTCTTGAAAACGCGAATCTCAAAAGGACCATCGCCGTGAATCGTCTGCAAGAATTCGATGATATCTCGCTGCCATGCGAGAGCTTCATTCGCAGCTTGCCCGTTTGTTGGTTGTCCGTCCTGGACTTCAGCTTCGGTAGCGTTCATTTCTCGTTCCCTCTGCATCGCAGGCACTCTCCAAATCTGCCGAACTCTTTCTCGAAGCCAGCAACGGTCTGCCCAAAATAGAAAAACACTTGGCCGTGATTTGGGCGGCCACGTTTCACATCGTCAGTGTCAATGAACGCGATGCGATGCGACGGAAAGCAGACTGCGTTAGCTTTTCCAATCGCTAGTTGGAACCATTTCGTTTCCGTGCTGCTGTTGGTTAGCAAAAAGCTTGGTCGACGTGCTCGTCGCACACGACAGTGCTGAGACGGTCGACAAAATCGAACACGAGTGATCTAGAGTACGGCGGATCAGCCAGGCGTTGCCGAAACACGGTTGTGACAAGCCATCGTCAGTCGCGGTGTAGAACTTGTCAGCCTGGATCGTCTGCTGTGCTTGCTCGCAACTTGCGGGATCCAAATCAATTGAGCCCATGGCCTCCCGAGCTGCTTCAACGTACGCCGATGGCGTGTACCACTCGACTTCACCAGTATTGGCCAGCTGTCGGCTACTGGTAAGCTTTGCATCAACGGCAGCTTTAACATCGTCGGCCGTGGGGCTATCACATCGCTCCGATACGTCGTTCCAAATGTTCACACGATCTTCGCTTGGCGCTCGAGCAAGCTCGCGAGCGTGTAGCTCAGTTGGGACGGGTTTCGTGCGACCCTTCTGCAATGGCCTGACTGACAACAAGCCATGGTAAAGACTCGGCGGAACCAATTCTTCAGAGCTTGCCCAGCGGAACGCTCGCACGATTCGACCGATGTACTGATTGACGACGCTGCGAGTCAGGCCGCGTTCAATCATTGACTCTCGCAACACCCTTCAGCTTTCGCGGTCCGAAGTCGGAAGCAGCTGTGCGCCCGAACATCTTTCGAAGCTCGCGTAGCGCACATCTGTTGCCTGCGACCTCAGTGGTGGGTTCGTCGTTCTTTTTCAACGTGTGGCCAATAGGCCGCGACCAGCTCGGGTATCGTGAGCTCGGAAGACGAGTCATCCTCGCAGACTACGGGAGTTGGTAGCTTTCGGCCGTTCGCAAGTCACTCGCCGACTAGCTCTTCGTATTGCCGTCTAGCAGCCTCTGATGAGGATCCGCCCAAATAGAAATCACGCCCGTTCAGCGTGACGACAGCTTGTCCTGTGGGCTTGTGAAGACGGTAGCTCGGGACCCTTGGCTTCCTTGGCATCGTGCATACTCCGCTGACAAGACCCGGTAGTACTACCGGGTTTCTTGCAGCGTTTCAGCCGCTCTGCCGAACGTCGGCAGGTAAGTAAACCGTTTCCATTGTTGAAGTTAAGAAAGGTCGGGGTGACAAGATTCGAACTTGCGACCTTTTGACCCCCAGCTAACTTCGAACACCGCTGTGGATGACGAAAACACTGTAATTCTCGAAGTTTTCGATTGTAATTCTGTGCACGGAATGCGTCAATTGCACCCTGTTCTGTGCATTCCGTGCAGCAATTGACCGGGAGTCAAACGACGTCGTTTGCTGGTTCGTCTGTATGTGCATGATGTGTGTCGAGCTACGAAGAAACGCCCTCGATTTTGCCGATGGCTCAAGCATCAATTGAGTTGAGAAAACCATGAGTGAGCGGGGACGACGGCGAGCATTCTCGATGCTCACGGCCTGGGCGGTTATTGGTGTCACTCGGTGGCCTTTCTCCTCAAACCTGGATAGATCATACGATTTCGATAAGTTCGAGCGAGAAATGAATGTTTTGTTTTCTGTTTTTTCGTGTCCAATTTGGTGTATGCTTGCGATTCACGTAGTAGCGGCTGCTGACAGACTACTTCGAATTAAAGTCGTTTTCGGGTCTTCAGACACTGTTTTCACATGGGACCAAAATGAAGACTAACTGGCACTATGCACTTTGTGTAATGATGGCAATTGCATGCTCCGCAGAAACTAGTGAGGCAAAGACATTGTATGTCCGTACGACGCATGCAGCCGCAACAAATCAAACCTCGTATGCGAATAACTCGCAAACGATGCCGTGGAAGACTATCTCAATGGCAACCGCCAATGCGCTACCGAATGACACCATTCGAGTTGAAGTCGGCGACTACGGTTTGAATGAGGTGACGACGCCCGGGGTGCCAGGTTACTCCAACTTCACCGACTCAAGTGGTACTGAGCATTTCGACCGTGATGGTGTTGTGCTGTCGACTTCGTATGTTTCCGTCATCGGGTACAACACAAGTATCAACGATCTCCATAATGGCGGAGGAGTCCCAATCGACAATGCGAAGTTCAAGGAAATCGTCGATCAAGGAGTGTTCAACGGAATTCTCAAGCAGCCGACGATTTGGGGGACATCACGGGACACAGGGACGGGATTTAGAGTCAACAATGCTGCGCAAGAAACACTTGTCATGAACTTAACGTTTCTGGATTTCAGTTATGGATTTTCCTCCGAAGGCAATGCTCGCTACACGTGGATCGAAAACATTCTAACGTGCCGAACCGGAAAAGATGATTGGCCTCAAGCCCAACCGACATGTTGGGGCGGAGGAATCATTTTCCATAGTAGCAAAACTGGAACGATCAAAAACTGTCGGGTTCGGAATTGTGCTGGAATCGGCGTAAACATCACGACGATGTCCGACGGGACCGTTGTGAAAGACACGGACGTCTACTGTGATGACAACGAAACCGGTGACCAGGGTGCAACCGACTATTATTTTCAAATCGCCGACAGCAATAACGTCGAAGTCAACAACTGCAACGCTCTAAGGCTGAATGGGCCTTTCGGGTATCCAGCGCACACAGGACACGGATTCCTCTTCTCTGGCTGGGTCGATGAACCTGCAGGTGTTACTTATACGACGACCGGTAACGAATTCATCGGATGTGGAACAAGTGACGTAGCTGAATCCTTCCTCTTCATCGGCAAGCGTGTCGACGCAAACTCTGTGATCGGATGCTATTCTGAACGGACGTCTGCTCTTACAAACGAGACTTTTCAAGCGAGCGTTCAGTTCACGAACGGGGCAAAAAACAATGTGGTAAGTCGAAGCCGATTCGACAATTCCCGAAGTGCCATAATCTACAATGTCTGGGAGGGTCGTGGACTAAACCCTGACGAAGCGGCGATTGATAATCTCGTTGAAAACTGCATCTTCAATCAATGTGAAAATGCTCTTTACCGCTCGGCTATAGGTCGC
>JAGQPC010000255.1 GCA_020426925.1 Planctomycetales bacterium
CGCCGCTCCACCGGCGGTATCACTTCAGGCTGCTAACCAGCAATCTGCTGCCAACGTGCTGATGGAACTTGCGCAAATAGTTCAGATACCACCGATACGTTGACGCTTCTTGATTTTGTTGCGTCCACTCAAGAAACTCGTCGAGTATCTGTGCCACCGTCGTTGGAACTTCGTTGGTTGGTCGCTCGGCGTTTGCATGGACTTCGTGGTATCGCTTCTTAGCGACTTCGTACGATTCACCCGGCTCTGTGAGCTTGACCTGTTTACCGTTAACGTGGGTGTAGTAACAGTCGTCTTGCTTGCGTTTCCAAGGACCTTTGCTTCGGCGCGGCATGGATTTGACCTCCAATAAAAAGTAGGTCATCCACAAGCTATTCCGTGCAGAATACCGTGCAAAGTTGACGGATGGCGCGAGAGTTAGCAAAAGAAGAAAGCCGCAAACACTTGTGGTGCAACGGCTTTCTTCAGTCGGGGTGACAAGATTCGAACTTGCGACCTTTTGACCCCCAGTCAAACGCGCTAACCAGGCTGCGCTACACCCCGTATGGACTTGCGATGATTTCTCGAAGTTACATCAACCGCTCTGCGACCTTTTGCTGAGACAGTTCGTCCTTCACCGCTTGGCCAAATTATGCGTGAATTTTCGCTCTGGCACAACATGGGAAGCCACTTCCTTCTAGACTGAGCCAGCGCCTTCCACGACACGCGAGGCCTGGCCGCGTCAGCCTCGCCGTTGAACCGGCCCCGGCTTTCGTTTGCCGGCCGTCCTTTCCCGCCATTGCGAGCTTGGATTAGTGCACGAACGATTGGCCAGGTATTGGGAATGTGCCGATCGCTTTGAAGACTCCGCCGCTGGGCTGGTAGAGTTGGAAGTAGAATTTCCATTCGCTTCCTGACCAAAATCCGAATGTTGTCGCAGTCAGCTTGTCTGCCATGTGTCGATAGAGAGCCGGTTCCATCAGTGCGACGTTGCTCGTTTCGTGCGTGTCGAACGTTTGTTGTCTTTGTTCGGTAGTTAGTCCACCGGTGTTTGCGTGAGTGACCATCAGCGTCCCATCTTCGCCCGGGATTCCGACTCCGAACGTGCATCCGTTCATTGTGATCGTGAAACAGAATTTGGCTTTGCGGTGGTCGAGTATGCACGATTCAACATCGTTTTTTGTGTAATCGCAAATGAATGCTTTAACCGATTTTGCTGGCGATGTTTCGTCGCTATTTTTCAAGTAATGCACATCCGCAGCGCTGCCATCTACCTGGCCCGAAGGATACTCGGTGTGCTCGAAAACAATGTGCTCGGGAGTGTTCTTTACTTTGCTGTTTTGCAGCTTGCCACTCGCGATGACATTGGTTTTCAAGTAGTCCAAGATAGACGCTGGGTTGTCGTTTAGGCTTTGGTAATCGGGCATTGTGAGTCCTCTGTTTCAAACCACAAATCAGTCGCAAAATGACAGACAAGTATTGGTTGCCGGCGAATACATACGCCCGACAAATCCCTCGCTGGCGGCAAATGTGGATTGGGGTCCCACTTCGCAGGCGGGATAAACCGAAGCTGCCGGTTGTCCGATTTACACGCTGGAGCAGTGCGAGAGGACCATATTCTGCGCTCGGGGACCCGCACGGAGACTAATTGGTTCCTTAATGATCATCAGGGATCGGTGCGAGATATTTAGGAGCAATCTGGATCGCTCCAGAGGATCGAATACGATTCGTTCGGGAATGTGATTGCCGGACCGGAACCGCGGATCGGGTATGCCGGCCGCGAGTTCGATAGCGATACTGGCTTCTACAATTATCGAGCTCGGTGGTACTCGCCGGAGATGGGGCGGTTTATCAGCGGGGATCCACTCGGCCACGCCGCGGGCGACACGAACTTCTATCGATACGTCGGCAACAGTCCAGCGAACTTTACCGATCCAACTGGAATGTTTGCGCTGGATGCGGCATTGGGAAGTTCACAGACGACGTACAGCTTGCCGCATAACCTACTTTCGTCCTCTCCGTTGATGGACATGCTGCAGCGAGAGGAGGAGATGTCTGCTCATTTTGTCACGGAACGTTACGGCCTAGATCCGTTCGCCACCGAAAGTCTTGACCCGGTATTGGCTCAGGAACTCAGGGAAGCGAGTATACGGTATTACTTCGATATGCATCACCAGTTCGTTCAGAAGCAGCGATTCTGGGGGAACGTGCACATGGGACTTTCCGTTCTCGGCTTTGTGCCGATTGCGGTAAAGTTCAGTATTCGACTTGGCGGATTCTGCAATCGACTTCTCGGAAGGTAACATCGGTGAAGCTGCGATGAGCGTTGGCGCTGCCGTGGGAGGTGGATTTGAGATTATGGCCGCAGCCAGGCTCTACTCATCGGCTAGTAGCTTGGCTGGGTTCGCGCGTTCAACGAGTGCGTACGCGGGAATTGCACAAAACTTTGCCTCCACAGCTGTGCGAAGCTATGATGTTGGCATTAACGCGGTTGCGAGCTCGCGTCGCATTTCCTCTATTGGAAGCACGGTAGCGAATACTGGCCATACAACCGACGTGGCTGCGTTTATACGTAATCAACGGGCTGTCCCAAGAGGAACACACATCGGCACGGTTAACCGACCTGGTTTGGCTGGAGGGCCAATCAATCCAGGAGAGCTGACCGACAACTGTGTTGCGTGTGTTGGAGCTAATCTGCACAACAAGATCATCCGAAGTGGGTCACGCTAGAGCTATCGTTACTGCACAAGATGCGACTCAGCGGTTCGGCGCGGTTGGGAGGCATGTTAATCCAGTACCAAATACCACAGTTGCGATCGACTTTTTTGAGAACCTCGGCATTACGTCGACGTTCGCGCGGCAACCCTCGAACTTCGCAGAGATTACGGCACCAGGGCACTACGCGTTGTTCGGTCGTGGACATGTCATTGCGGGTCGAGTCTTGCCCAACGGAAAGCGGATACTCTACGATCCACAGATTGGGGAAGTCTTGACGCAACAACGAGCAAATGAACTTCTGGGAACGTCACGCCCGGAAATTCACCAGATTGTTCCGGCGAGGTGAACACGTGTTATATGATCTTAAGACCTTATTGAGCGACCAGAAGTTAGGCGAGCTTTGTCTGGGCGCTTCCATGTCACAGGTTCTTGAAGCGATTGGGATGCCTACGTCGTGGGAGGGACAACCGACGCTTACCCATTACGAAAGCACGATCTGGGTGTTCGGTCACTTGCAGTTCATCTTTAACAAAAATAGACACATCGTGAAGATTGCTGTGCATTTCGATGACCGGCAAGGGAACGGAAATGAATGCCGCGATCAATTCAGCGATGTCGTCTTCGCACCACAGACAACCATCGAGCAGTTTTCTGAGTATCTCTCGGCGAACGGTATCTCATTCGACCGGGAACAAGACGAATATGGCAACGGTGTGATTCAAATTCCTGGTGGTGTCACGGTGGCGTTTAAACGCAAGACAGACTTTGAAAGATCGGTGGCAGAGGAAAAGCGGGTAATCTCGGAAGATGAACTACTAGTTAGTGTGATTGTACAATAAGAATAGACTCTCCTTAGCGACAAGTGACGTATTTGTCAGGTGCACGGACGGCACTGCTGGCTTGCCTGGCTTGCCTAGCAGTGCCGTGATGAGACAATGCCTGAATCCCTCATCGTAGATCACCTAGCATTTCGAAGATCATGCAGCGGTCCACGAGCTGAAGTTCTCTTGGAATGGCGAATGAATCGTGGATGTGGGCCGTGGCAAGCAGGATGCTTACCCCACGGTGAACCGATCGTCGTCGTCGGACCATATTATGTCGACGGCGGCGGCGAACTCGGTCGAGTGGCGAAGGCGGTCGGATGTGTTGTTGATGAGAGTGGCGTTAGCGTTTGTTGAAATTGGATCTGTTTGTTGCGGTGTGGCTGAAGCTGGGTCTCGTGCTATGAGTGCGTTGATGACTTGTAGAGCGTCAATCGAGCTAACAAAATTGTCGCCAGAGACGTCAATGAACGGCGGGGGCACCGAGGCAGTTGTTGCGGAAAGAGCTCGAGGGCCGTTCTTGATGAGGTCGTTGATCACCAATAATGCGTCGATCGGCGAAAGGGCCTCGTCGTTGTTGACGTCGACTCGATTTTTTGAATTCTGCCACAAAGCACCAAGGCCCTTTAGAGTTTCAATGTCGACTCGAGTGCGCTCCGAGATCGCTCCTCGTTTGTCTTTGATCTTGTAGCCGAACACGTCCCAGCCGATGTGGCCGTCGTTGGGAAGGTAGATCGCGTTGTTCGTAACTGGGTCGATGTGCACAGTACCGAACATCGGTTCGTCGGTGATCTCGATCGAGGACCGGTCGATTTGATCTTCTTCGTCCGTGTCGTTCGCAGCTATGTCGATTTCGACAGATTCGCCTTCAGGTGTGTTGCTCTTGTCGGCGTTAGCGATTGGTGGCTCGTTCACGCGAGCTAATCCAAACAGCAAATTGTTGATCGTGTGTGATGGATGTAGGTCGAGTTCGTAGACGCCTTTGTTGTTTGGCGCGGTCGACAGACGATTGTGTGGTAGATCTGCGAATACTCGATAGGGCTCTGATGGAAGAGTGCTAAATTGAAAGAAACCGTTTGCGTCCGTTGTCGTTGAGGCGAATGTTTGGTCAAAATAGCCTTCGTAGTTGTTGCCCAGATGGATTCGCTGACCGGCGAGGTACGATTCGTTCGCGTCTCGTTTTCCGTTTTCATTGATATCTTCGAAGACTCGTCCACCGATCGTGCCGAAGCCTCGATCACGCGCGTTGAAATCGACTTTTTGGTTTCGGCCGTCAATCACCACGTTTTGAAACGTTGCGGGTGGCAATCCCGCCCCGACGCCGGTGACGGAGTAAACTCCATCGGGCACTCGGAGCGTGTATCCACCGGACGAACTGGTTGTCGTCGTGTAGACTTGCTTGGTAGACGTGTTGGTGGCTTGGATTGTTGCTCCGGCGATTCCTTCGGACACTTCGTAAAAGTTGTTCGCTTGGACTCGGTCGGTGTAGGCGACGCCGGTGATGAACGCGTTGCCGCCTTGGTTGCCAAAGTTTTCCGTCGCCATGATGGAGAAGAATGAACGCAAAATGCCATCGTCATTTTCAGTACTGAATTGGCCATAGCGAACGCCAGTTCCAAGTTCTCGATAATGAGGCGTCATGGTGTTGCGGCGGTGTCCTTCGCTGCGAAATAGATCTTCGTGAACGTTGTAGACTTCAACCGTTTGCTGCAACGGACGTGATTCGCCTCGCCATGAGATGTTTTCGCCGGCGCCTGCTGGGTAACCAGCGGCTTTCGCTCGATCAGACGGTGCCGTTCCTGTTAGCGGATCCTCGTGGCCAAAGAAATCTCGCGCCAGCATGTTGTCTGAATGGAGTCGCGCCGAGTTTCTTAAATGCAGGTTCGGAGCGACGGGCTGCTTGGGCTTCGTAGAGATTTCGTTCGGTTCCAAGTCTTTGTCCAGATCGATCTCGTATCGCGCCGCTTCGGCGGTCGGGTTTGCTCGCATTCGATTGACCAGCTCAATCAGCAGTTGCTCTTGGCCCGTCATGTCGACGACCGCAAACATACGTCGGCCCTCGAGCCGCTGGACAGTCAGCGTTCGGCAGCGGGTCGGCTTCCTGCCTGCGGAAAACAGGCTTCGAAATCTGGTGAGAGGGTTCATCTAGAACGCAGCATTCGACGAATTCTGATCAAATAGGTCGTCAACCATCCTTGCTTCCAGAGCAGCCATGACATCGACGAGTTTCTTGTGCGGCTGACGGCGTTGCTCGCCATGGTCAAACAACGAGTCGAGAACGGATACGTTTGAATCCGCAAAATGGTTCAGTTGTTTGGGGTGATCATCGCGATCAATTGTCAGATCAATCCGTTCGGCGTCGAATTTCGCGGGATCGGGTTCTCCTTCAGCTCGGGGCGGAATCTGCGAGTAATTCGGCAGTTCGTTGGATTCGACCGGCGTTGCGGCCTGGCCGATTTGATTGAGTGCGTTGATAACTCGCAATGCGTCCGTCGGGGACACATACGAATCTCCGTTGACGTCGACGTAAGGCGGGCCGCCGGTTCCGGTCGTGGGAAGTCGCCGCGATCCATTTACGTTCAGGTCGTTGATGACCTGCAGTGCATCAATAGGCGAAAGGTGGCTGTCACCATTGACGTCCGTGGGAAACGAATCATTACGCCACGTCTTGACGGCTGGTCGTGCAATTGAAGTGCGTAGTGCAACCGATGTGACACCTGAACTGGCATCAATCGCACGTAGCTCCACCGATTTCGCGTCGGGACCAACGGGAATGGAAACGTCGAAGTCGACTTCATATTTGTCATAAAACCGAGCGATCTTCCAAGGCCCGTCGTCGATCCGGAACTCGAGCCGACTGACTCGATTGATCGTCATGTCGTTACCGGATCCGCTCGGATTCTTGTTTGGCAAAACAGAAGTGGACGCGGAGCCAACGAATTGCGCGACATTGCTCGTTTGGTTGAAATGGCCGGTTCCGGAGATCTTCAGTGGAACGTCCAAAACGTCGAAAATGCCGTCGCCATCGCTGTCCTTCCAACCAATCGTTTCCTTCACCGAAGTTGACAATGCATGACGTGAGAACCCGATGCTTTGCTCTTCCATGATGCTGCGTTCACGCGAGCTTGGATTGGGATGTCCGTTGACAGCGTTCGTGTTTTGTGTGTTGTAGTAGCCTCGACGATCGTTAAACGTTGCGCTGCTGTCTGAGTACTCGTCCATGCCCCAAAACATGTGGGCCGTTTCGTGAGCGACCGATGCGGGTGGCCGATCGCCCGTAATGACCATGAATCGCCCGCCTGCGTAGGCATACGCAAGCGAAAACGCACCGTCCGTATCAAACCGTCCGTCTCTATCGTTGTCTGCATTAACCACAAAAATCGTGAACGCCCAATTCGTGTCATGCTTCAGACGTTGCTGATGATTGAAGTCTCGAATGCGGCGACTAAAACTGCCACGGGAATTGATACCAACGTGCGAGAAAAAGTCTTCGATCCAGTAGCTCACATCGTCCGATTTTCGCGAGATCGGTTCGTACCGAGTTTTCACAGGGTTGTCCGCGAACGTGTTGTCGATCTTGAAGTTCAGCGAGTGCACGCTGTTCTCGCGTTCAAGCATGTCGGACCACCAGTCGAGTCCTTCGCGAACGTTGTGCTTGACCTGTTGGATTTGCGAGTCGGTCCAGTTCTCGGTGTTGGGATCGATGGTGCCATCTGATTCCATTAGTACGACCGAAACCGCAACGTCGCCGATCATGAATTCGGCGGTGTCTTCAGCCGAAGCGCCGAACGGAACAGCGGATAGCAGAGTCCGCGTTTCGAGCGATTCAACCTGGAATTGTCGCGAGTCTGGTCGTTTGCTGGCCATATAAGACAAGGTTGAATTGCTGTTTTACAGTAACGTCCGATGTTGCATTCTGCAGCATGTTTCCGACGTCGCGATTACACGGACATCGGCGGACTTTCCATCAGGTTGCGGTGTACGGCAACCATACACGGACAGTTGAGCAAGTTCCAGGTTAATGGGCGACTGTCAATGTTCAACAACTTAAGCGTGGCGGAACTCGTGACCGCCGCACTTACGTCGTGATTGTACTAAACCTATCGAATCTGCCGTTGAACAAACCGATGGATTCTCAAGTGTGCGTGAATCAGTCGCCATTCGGCCATGTAGAACGTTGCATTCGTGCAGCGGCTAACTAGCCTGAACTCTTGTCAATGAGATTGAAACATTTCGATACGTCCAAATGGACGCCGCGTTAAATAGGCAACAGACAGCCAGTGTGCGAACGGCGCAAAGTTTGCAGAATGTGCTTGTCACATGCGTTACTGCGGCAGACCATGATCGGCCAACACCCCCATGGGTTCAGCCATCTCAGGGATGAAACACAGCTTCGCGTGTGAAAAAAGCGGAGTATCAGGGGCTCCCACCGGATTCGTCCGGTAACCCACGTAATCCTGGCACCGTCAACGTGCCACTGACAAGACGTTGACATTTTAATTCACGTCCAAGGCGAACAGTATCTTATGAGAAACATCATGCGACGATTTGGTTTTCCGTTTTTCAAGAATCGTACATCCCGTCCAACTCGCCCTTCGATCAAGCCCGTTCTTGGCAACGAGCTTTTAGAAAAACGAGAACTACTCGCGGCCGACTTGGGAATGATGGACCCATCGATGGCGATCTTCTACGCCTTGAGCCGCGGCGGTGACGCGATCATGGCCAGCATGGGCGTTTCGCAAACAACGACGTTGGCCAATAGCAGCACAGCACCCAATGTCACATCAAGTTCCGCTGTCGCTTCCAGCGCAACATCGTCAACGCCATTTGAGGACGCTCAAGAAGAAGCCGCCGCAGTCGCGGCTGTAGTCCAAGCAACGGAACCGATTTCGACGGGCAATGCGGAAGGTGGACCAAACGACATTTCGGTATCGATTGGAGCGAATTCGTCTGTCGTCTACGATCCCGACAATGGAAACTTAAAACTGGATTCGTCCGACGGGATCACGGCAATTGAATTGTTTTCGAACGGAAGTTTGATCGATGATTCAAAGCCGAAGCCCAACTCGCTTAGCGGTATGTTTGATGTATTCCAAGACGGAAAAATTGCCAAAGTTACTAGCCCTTCAGAACCGTTTTTCCTTGTAGACCTCGGACAAGTCTATGAGCCTGGTTTGTCAGAATCGGAATTCAATCAGGACTTCCGAGTCAACGGTGCAAAGTTCGGCGGTGGAGCCCTAGTCACCAATGAAACCGTTTCGGTTTCGCTTTCGATTGAGAATTTGGATGGCGATCCAATAACTTCCATCAACGGAGGCGAACAATTTCAACTAGTTGCAACTGTTCAAGACCTTACAGCTACCAGCACAGTAGGCGGCACATTCGCCGCATATGTAGACGTGACATTTGACTCGGCGCTTGCGACCGCTGTCGGTGATTTCTCATATGGTGAACATTTCGCGGTGTCGCAAGCAGGAACCGCGCAGGCGGGCTTGCTTGACGAGGTTGGAGGCGCGGGAGACTCGCTTACGCCGACAGGTGCTGGAGGTCACGAGTTGTTCCGAATAACAATGGAAGCGTCAGGTGCCGGCGAGCTGACATTCCAATTGAATGAGGCGGACCTTGCTCCGGCTCACGATACGTTAGTTTACGGACGTAACGATCCAGTTGACATTAACAATCTTGACTTTCATCCAACATCGATCACCGTCGTTGAAGATACTGGACTAGCGCCTGACCTCGCCGCATTTGCTCAAGCTTTGGCGGATGACGGAGCGGTTATGTATGGTGCGGCTTGGTGTCCGCATTGTACTGCTCAGAAAGAGGCATTCGGTGACGGACAGGCATTCCTACCGTTCGTTGAAGTGACTAACCCCGACAAGTCACGTAACGCAATCGGTGAAGCAAACAACATTACGACCTATCCAACGTGGGTGTTCAGCGACGGTAGTCGTCATGAAGGTGCGATCGAAGATCTGAACGAGTTGTCTCAACTAAGCGGCGTTGCGATTCCGCAGGGCAAAGATCCTATTGTCATCGGACTTGAAAACCGAGTGCTCCTACAAGGTTCGCCTCAAAATGTACCGTTAAACGGTTACGATCCGAACGGCGGTCTGCTGACCTACGAGATTACAACCACCAATCCTGAACTGATCGAGATTGAGCAATTGTCGGGTAATCGCAGTCTAGAACTCGATATAGCCGGATACGGCAAAATGCTGTTTGAATTGTTCGATGACAAGGCTCCCCGCGCGACCAACCAAATCGCATCACTAGCAGAAGATGGATTCTACGATGGCCTGGGCTTCCATCGCATCATCGACGATTTCATGATCCAAGGCGGCCGAGGCGACACACCGCCAGCGAATTTCGACGACCAATTCCATGTCGATCTCCAGCACAACCAGGCTGGCATCTTGTCGATGGCGAAAGCCGGCGATGACACCAACAACTCGCAATTCTTTATTACCGATACGGACACACGACACCTCGACGGAAATCACACAATCTTCGGCCTGTTGGTGGAAGGTGACAAAAACCGAGACGCGATCAACATGGTGCCGACCGGTGTTGGAGATGTTCCGATTGATCCTGTCATCATCCAGTCGGCCACCGTCATTGATGATGATACAGAAAACAGCATGGTGCTGCTTCGAGCAAAAGCATCTACCGGAACCGCTGACATCACTGTCAAAGTCACCGACGAAAATGGCAACTCCAGCATGGAGACGTTTACGGTCACGCTAGGTGCCGACAATGGACCGAATTCGGACACGCCGGCCTGGCTGGCTGATATTCCTCAGCAATCGGGCGAAGCAAATTCAACGTTTACGTTCGACGTAGAATCGATCGACGTCGAAGAGGGTCCGATCGACATGTCATTCTCGGTAACTGGTGGTGGCGGCCAAGTTTCGGTCGATGCCAACACCGGG
The DNA here is from genome assembly GCA_020426925.1 of Planctomycetales bacterium. Classification (GTDB taxonomy): domain Bacteria; phylum Planctomycetota; class Planctomycetia; order Pirellulales; family Pirellulaceae; genus JAGQPC01. Next base: position 10,451 of record JAGQPC010000255.1, read on the forward strand.
CGAGTAACTGTTACTCCTACACCCGATTCGGTCGAAGACATCACGGCAACGTTTACGCTGACGGACGTAATCCAAGTAAACGGGCAAACCGTGACTCGAACAGATTCTCAGGCTGTTACGATCAATGTCACACCGTCGACTCCAGAAATCAGTCTCGCACCAAGTTCGGATACGGGAGTCGCCGGCGACAACATCACGAATGCATCGGCCCTCGACTTCAACGTGACGAATGTTATTCCTGGTGCCACGGTTGAGCTGTTTATCGAAGAAGCTGGCGGTGGCCGAACCAAAATCGGTGAAGCTGTTGACATTGCCGGATCGGAAGTTGTGATCGGTGGCGACGCCGGTGACTTCGCCGCTGATGGAGATTATTCAGTCGTCGTCCGCCAAACCGTGGGCACAGAAGTTAGTGAATTCTCCGATGTAGAGACAGCGACGGTGCATCGCACGATCGGAGCGTTCGAATCGACTGCACCAACCGACACGTTAGCCGCCGAGTTACTGAGTTACGACGTCGAGCACGCAAATGAAGGCGACACTGGTTTTGCGTACTCGCTGGTCGGTGCTCCGTCGGGAGTAACGATTGACACGAATTCTGGCGAGCTGAATTGGACGCCTACGTTCTCGCAAAGCGGGAATCACACGTTTGCAGTTCGAGCAACAGACGTCGCCGGTAACGAGATCGACCAGAACATCTCGATCGACGTGATCACTCCAATTCTCGTAGAAGTGACTCTGGAGCTGACCGACGCAGACGGCAACGTGATCGAAGCCAGTCGAACTGATAGAGAGTTCGTGCTGAACGTTTATGTGGACGACCAGCGAACGGTCAGCGATGGCAACTTCGGCGTCACGGCTGCGTACATCGACATCAACTACGATGAGACGCTGGTCGAAGTTGACGGAGACATCATGTACGGGGCTCCGTTCACCGACAATCAGTCAGGTGATACCAGTACGGCTGGGCTGATCGATGAAGCTGGTGCGTCGACAACGACGGCTACCGGTTCGAATCGAGTTCTGCTGCTGTCGATTCCGATGAAAACGACAGCTTTGGGAACGGCGTCGTTTACCGCGTCAATTGGCGATTCGAATCCATTCGGGCTCAGCGGTCACACAGCGACAATCGCGGACGAAACGATCGAACTAAAAGTTGACGATTTGCAGATCGTCAATACTCTGTTCGCTCAAGACGACACATTCACCGTCGAAGAAGATAGCGACGCTCAAACGTTTAACGTCCTGGTGAACGACCTAGCAGGTGACGACAGCGGCGACTTGGTCATTACAGCACTCCGCAAGGGCACAGACGTCGACGCAACGTTCACAGGCGACAGCATTACGTACACGCCGCCAGCCGATTTCAGTGGGACTCAAACGTTCGAATATGATATCGAAGACGGACTCACCACATCGACCGCAACCGTAACCATCCACGTGTCGCCGATTAACGATCCTCCAATCGCAGTCGACGATACGTTGAGTATCATCGAAGATGCGGTCGATGCCACGCTCGACGTTCTGGCCAACGACATTGACGTAGACGGCGACGACTTGACGATTACCACTATCGACGTTGATCCGACGAACGGAACAGCATCGATCGCCGCGGACGGAAAATCGATTGTTTACAATCCCTCCGCCAACTACAACGGCGACGACAGTCTTACCTATACAATGACCGACGGTTCTGGAGAGACATCGCAAGCAACCGTCGCGATCACGGTCGTTGCAATTAACGATCCGCCAACGGCAACGGACGACTCGTTGTCGACCGACGAAGATAAGCCTCTTACGATTCTGTATAGCCAGTTGCTAAGTAACGATAGCCCTGGCCCGAACGAAGACGACCAAGTGTTGAACGTTTCGATGGTACCGGAATCGATCGCGAACGGAACATTGACACCGTCGGGCACAAACGGAGTGATCTTCACGCCTGCAGCGAACTTTAACGGTACGGTCACGTTCGAATACACGGTGACGGATCAAGGCATGTCGAGCTCGGCACAAGATCCTCGTACCGATACTGCCACAGTCACGATCACAGTCAATCCCGTGAATGATGCTCCGGTCGCCGTAAACGATACGGCCTCGACACGGTCGTCAGCTGGAACGATAACGATCGACGTGTTGGCCAACGATTCAGACGTCGATGCCGGTGACTCGCTACTGATCGCAGCAGTCGGAACGCCATCGAACGGCGGAACGGCGACGATCGAAAACGGCAAGATCTCCTACACACCATCCAGCACGTTCTCGGGAACAGAAACGTTCACTTACACCGTATCGGATGATGCCGATGCAAAAAGCACAGCAACGGTCAGCGTGGAAGTCGTCCGCTTCGTAGAAGGCGGCATTCACGGTATTGCTTACTATGATCTTGGCCAGCGAAGTTCCAACCTTACCGGCGTCCAGGTAATGCTCAAAGGCACGGATGACGGAGGCAATGCCGTGGAAGTGATGACGAAGACTTCAGCCGACGGAAGTTTCGCGTTTGCCGAAGTGCGGCCGGGTACTTACACGATCAGCCAGATGCACCTGCCATTCCTTGTCGATGGAACCGATGTACTTCAAGGTGGTTCCATCGGAACCGCAGGCAACGACAGCTTCACGGTAACGGTCGGTGCCGAAGGACTTGGCGGCCAGAGCTTCAATTTCGTCGAACAGGGACTTGATCCTCGATTCGCGATCTGGGAAGCGTTGGCATCGTCTA